>NZ_JBNGCO010000011.1:0-71529 GCF_049974805.1 Baaleninema sp. | reverse complement strand
CATGGGTAATTTTCGAGGAGATTATATCTCCCACTTTACACGACCAGTGCCGAGAGTTAAAGGATAGTGGGTTCGAGTCAGCGAGTTGGCTTGGCGGAGATTTAAAGGTGGATCGACGAACCCGGAATCCCCCTGCCTTCAGGCGGGGGAGAACGTCAATTAACCAATCGGGTGTAAATCGTGAGACGAACAAATTGTCACGTACCGACCCTGTAAGCCGCCAACTTACAAGTTCGTAGAGATGGCTTGGACGGGACAGGTGGGGATACACTGTTCGCAGACGATACAGCGCGATCGCGCAAACTGAAGCCGGAAGGTTTCGGGATCGAGCGTTAAAGCTTGCGTCGGACAAACGCCCGTACACAAACCGCAATCGACACAGCGATTTTCGTCGATTTCGATCGAACCGCTGGCGATGGAGACGTTAATTTCTTGAGAGCGCATCCATTCAAGAGCTTCGTGAATTTCGTCGATGTCGCCCAACAGTTCTAACACCAGCGTTCCCATTTGGTTGGGGGCGACTTGGGCGCGGATAATATTGGCCGCTACGTTAAAATCTTTCGCCAGTCGGTAGGTGACGGGCATTTGTACGGAATGGCGGGGGAAACTGAGAGTGACGCGCTTTTTCACGGTGATTCCAAAGGGGCGGACGGCGGAGTTCGGAGTTAACTTGAGTTTTGAATTCGACTTGCCAACGGGACTTTTAAAAGAACAGCTTTCGATACAATTTTAAAATTGTTTAAAATTAATGGGTTTGAGATCGAGGGGTCTCAGGGTTCGAGAACTTTTGCGATCGTTCCCGCACGAACCGATTTAACAGAGTACTGATGTTTCCCGTTGATTATGTCTGAATCTAATTTAGCAACTCGCGTCCGCAATTTTATCGTCGCCATCGTGGGTATCGTCCTCAGCGTCTTAATCGTCTTGGGACTTCGCACCCAAAGCAGTACGGCGACTCTGGCAACCCTGGCGGAAACCACCACGCCTTACGAGGTGGCGCTCTCCAACGGTCAGCCCACGCTGTTAGAATTTTACGCCGACTGGTGTACGAGCTGTCAGGCAATGGCACCGGATATCGGAGCGTTGAAAGACGAATATCGCGATCGCGTCAATTTCGTGATGCTCAACGTCGATAATACGAAATGGTTGCCGGAGATGGCCGAGTACGAGGTCGATGGAATTCCCCATTTCGTCTTTCTCGATCGAAGCGGTACTGCCATCGCCCAAGCCATCGGCGAACAACCTCGCAGTATCATGGCACAAAACCTCGACGCCCTGATTCTCGATCGAACCGTACCGTTTGCCAAATCGATCGGCAAAACCTCAGAATTTCAGCCCTTCGTGAAATCGAACGCCGACGATCCTCGCAGCCACGGTTCTCAGGTTCAGTCCAGCGTCCAGTGAAAACTCTCGTGACGCGAGGCGTCGAGGCGTTCTGACGATTCGAGACGATCGAGGCAAAGAGTTCGATGTTTTCTCAAACCTACTATGCCATCCGCTCTCGCAAAGACGGATCTTATCTTTCAGCCCGTCCCGACCCCGAAGGAAGCGATCGCTTTATGTTGATGTTTTCCGAACACTTCGACGCCCTCAGCTACATCAACAAATACGCTGCCGAGTACAAAGACCAACTCGCCGTGGAGTCGATTTCCCCAACTCAGTTAAAAGGGGTTCTCCAGCGTTGGGGTTATGCAGGACTCGCCGTCGTGCGCGATCCGTTGCTGCCGCGAGTGGAGTTTTTGCGGCAAACTTAGCCTTCGAGGTGAATCGAGGAATTTTCTGCCGGAGAAACCCGGTCTGAGGATGCGAAAATGTCAGGAAACTTGGAATTTTGTCGCGGTCTCGCGACCGTTCCAGGGTCAACGTAGAGTGATACAGGTTGCATGCAAGCTTCTAACTCCCAAGCCCCGAATCTTCCCGGTGTCGCATCCCAGACGACTGCGATGCGATCGCGCCTGCAAATCGATCGTTTACTCGAGGGAAAAGTTGCCTCTGACGACATCTCCTCCAACGTCGATCCTCAACCCGGTGCGGACGTGGTGCGCGGACTGACGCAAACCCCAAAAACCCTTCCGCCCAAATATTTTTACGACGATCGCGGTTCGGAATTGTTCGAGCAAATTTGCCAACTTCCCGAGTACTACCCCACCCGCACGGAGGCGGCGATTTTGGGGCGTTACGCCGACGACATCGCCCACCTGACGGGGCCCGCCGATATCGTGGAACTCGGCAGTGGCAGTTCGACCAAAACCCGCCGTTTGTTAGATGCCTACAGGCAGTTACACCGCTCTTCTAACGGACATCTAGCCTACTTACCCATCGATGTCAGTGGCGGCATCCTCCAACAAAGCGCCTGCGCCCTTTTAGAAGACTATCCGACGCTCTCGGTGCGTGGCTTGGTGGGAACTTACGAACAGGCGCTCGATCGCCTGCCGCCGACGGCCTTCCCCACCCGCACGATTCTGTTTTTGGGCAGTACCATCGGTAACTTAGCCCCCCACGAATGCGATGAATTTCTCGATCGCGTTTCTCGGGCGTTAAATCCCGGCGAATATTTCCTGTTGGGGGTCGATTTACGCAAGCCCAAATCCATTCTCGAAGCGGCTTACAACGACAGCCAAAATATAACGGCACAGTTCAATCTGAATATGTTAAGCCACCTCAACCATCGCTTCGCGGGCAATTTCAACCCAGAACAGTTCAAGCACTGGGCGTTTTTTAACGAAAAAGAATCGCGAATTGAAATGCATTTACGCAGTCAAAAAGCACAATTTGCAACCTTAAAAAAACTCGATTTAACGGTTGAATTTTCCCCGGAAGAAACCATTCTCACGGAAATTTCTCGCAAATTCGATCTCGATTCCATCCGAGGGGAGTTAAACCGCAAAGGCTTATCTTCCGTTCGCCATTGGACGGACGAAAACCGCTGGTTTGGCGTCATTCTCTCGCAAAAACAATAACGCGATTTTTTAAAATTCAGCCTTAAAAATCGCCAGTTATCCAACAGAAACCCGGACTCTTTATCTTTTTGTTTTTGAAGAGTCCGGGTTTCTCCTGTTTTAAAAAAAGAGAAAAAGAAACTCGAGAAAACGCTTTTGCAGGCAACGGAAAGAAGGAGAAAAGCCGATTTCTCTCGGCTTCTCCCCTATCAATTATCAAATATCAAGTTGGGTGCATCTCAAAAATGTAAATTTATCAGATCGGAGTCTCTACACTGAATTGAGCTGTTGTTGGGTTTCGCTATCGCTCCACCCAACCTACCGCAAACTCATATTTTTACAAAAGTGAGATGCACCCTATCAAGTTCCTCTTACCGCTTCCCTGAAAACTACTCCCATTCGATCGTTCCGGGGGGTTTGGAAGTCACGTCGTAAACCACGCGGTTGACGCCGGGAACCTCATTGACAATGCGGTTAGAAATCAGCTCGAGGAAATCGTAATCCACGCGAGACCAATCCGCCGTCATACCGTCTTCGCTAGACACGAACCGCAACACGATAGGATACGCATAAGTCCGTTTGTCGCCCATGACGCCGACGCTGCGAATCGGCAACAACACCGCAAAGGCTTGCCAGAAATCGTGATACACCCCGTGACGGTTGATTTCCTGACGAACGATGTAGTCCGCATCCCGTAAAATCTTCAACCGTTCGGAAGTAACTTCGCCCAAAATACGAATGGCCAAACCGGGTCCTGGGAAAGGATGTCGCTGTACGATTTCTTCCGGTAAGCCGATCGAGCGACCTACTTTCCGCACTTCGTCTTTAAACAGCTTCCGCAGGGGTTCAACGAGCTTGAACTGTAAATCTTTCGGCAAACCGCCGACGTTGTGGTGGCTTTTAATCTTCACCGCCACCCGTTCCCCAGTTTTGGGATCGATATTAGAATCAGCCGACTCGATCACGTCCGGATATAAAGTCCCTTGCGCCAAATAATCGAACGGTCCGAGGCGTCGAGATTCTTCCTCGAACACGCGGATGAATTCGTGACCGATGCGGCGGCGTTTTTCTTCCGGGTCGGTGACGCCTTCGAGTTTCGCCAAAAACCGTTCCCGAGCGTTCACGTAAGCGACGGGGATGTGAAACTGCTCTTGGAACAACTTCACCAACCGTTCGGGTTCGTACTTGCGCATGAACCCCTGATCGATAAACATACAGGTAAGCTGGTCGCCGATGGCGCGGTGCAGCAAAAACGCCAAGGTCGAGGAATCTACCCCGCCAGACAGCGCCAGCAACACTCGCTTGTCGCCCACTTTGCCGCGAATTTCCCGAACGGCTTCTTCGACGAAGGCTTCCGTCGTCCAAGTCGGCTCGCAGTTGCAGATGTGGTACACGAAGTTGCGAATTAACGCCTGACCGCCCACGGAATGAACGACTTCCGGGTGGAACTGCACGCCGTAAAGCTGTTTGTCGTGATTCGCGATCGCCGCGTTGGGGGTATTGTCCGTGTGGGCTAAAATTTCAAAGCCGTCGGGGAGATGGGTGACGGAATCCCCGTGACTCATCCACATGGTGGAACCGTCTTCGACGTTCGTCAGCAAATCGGTGGGATCGTCGATGTGCAGGGAGGCTTTACCGTATTCAGCGAGATCGGCCCGTTCGACTCCGCCGCCGAGTTGTTTGACCATCAGTTGCATGCCGTAGCAAACGCCCAATACCGGAATACCAAGATCCCAGATTTCGCGATCGCATTCGGGGGCGAAATTGTCGTAAACGGAATTGGGTCCCCCCGAGAGGATAATGCCTTTGGGATTCAGTCGCCGTAAATCGTCGGCGCTGGTGCGATAGGACAACACTTCCGAGTACACCTGCGTTTCGCGGATGCGACGGGCGATCAGTTCGGAATATTGAGACCCGAAATCGAGGATGACCACGATTTGTTGTTGTAAATCTCGGGTCGAAGTGTTGAGTTCGCTAGGTTGATGAATCTGGGTTGGAGCAGTCATGAGCTACTGTGGTTGATGTAGAGGATCGATCGCGTTGTATATTGCCGTGGTTCGTTCGTCGAGTGTTTTATACGAGTGAGTTCGGGCGAGCCTTTTGGTTGGGCTATCTCGCCGCTGGAAAACGGGGCTTGGCGAACGCGAACGATGGGGTTTGGAGATCTCGAAAGCGTTGCGATGCCCGTTCGCGTCAGCGGTGCGGAGCACTTTCGCCAAAGTCGATCGACAAGCGGACGACCCCCTACTTTATCGGGGTCGATCGAGATAAAGGTTATAACTTCCTAGTGTAAATCGAATTCGCCTCAACGACCAAATCCTTCGATCGATCTCCCCCTTCAAAACCCTCTGAAAAAGCCGCGATTTCTCCCCTGCCGGACTTCTCGCGAAAAACCGTTGCGAGAGGTTCCCCTTCAACTGACGTACAAGGCCAGAACTAAGGTGAAGAAAAATGTCAGTTGCGCAGCCAGAGCAAACAAATAAAATACCGCACGGGGGCGAAACACCGACAGCATCAAACCGATGCTTTTTAAGTCGATAACCGGTCCGAAAACCAGAAATGCCAACAAGGCACTACTGGTAAAGGTGGAGGCAAAAGACAGGGCAAAAAAGGCGTCGACGGTCGAACAAATCGACACCACCAACGCCAACAGCATCATGGCGAGAATGGGCGTTACGGTACCCTGTCCCAAGCTCACGATAACATCTCGAGGAACGGCAGTTTGAACGACGGCGACGATGGCGCTTCCGAGAACTAACACCCCCCCGAGTTCTCGCAGTTCTCGAATGGTATTGTCGAGAAACAGCACCAACCGCGAGGCTGAGGGACGACCGACGAGCAGTCCGGTGTTAGGATTGGCGGCTAACAAGGCAGCTTCGTCGAGAGCGACGGGTCGATCGATCCCCAGTTCGCCGCCGCCGAGGAAATAAGACCCTTTTTGCAACAAGGCCGGTCGCTCGTCGCGGTCTTCTTCTGTCGCCGCAGGTAACACTTTATCCGGAAGGCTGCGGGCAAGAACCGGATGCAGCAGCGGCCGTAAGTCTTTCTGGACGCTGAAGGCGACGCCGACGATGGTGGCCACGGCCAGGGACAACACCACCCGCAACAGGACGATTTCCGGTTGGTCGCGAAAGGCCACCCAAGTGGACCAAATGACGATGGGATTGATGGTCGGGGCGGCCAGGAGAAAGGCCACGGCTACGGCGGGAGGAACCCCCTGCGCCAACAACCGACGCGCTACGGGAACGTTCCCGCACTCGCACACGGGAAACAAAAATCCGATACTGCTGCCGACGATCGCCCCGGCTAGGGGATTTTTGGGCATCACGGCCACCAGTTTGCGCTCGTTGACGAACAGCAGCAAGGCGCTCGAGAGCAACACCCCCAGCAACAGAAACGGCAGGGCCTCGACCAGCAGGCTGAGAAAAACGGTTACGGCAGGATTGAGCTGCTCCATCAGATTAGAAAATGCAGAGTAGAACTTGGGAACCTTAATGGTTCTACTCTACTCTGCTCGGCGGGGAAGTCAGAAGGTGGCCGATTTCGCTTTCGAGGCACCGCGATCGCCGTTCGGGTTCGTTCTCCCAAATACAGACCATACCCGGGTGGTCAGGGCGATCGCGGAAGAGAGCGCAGGTTTTTTGAGAAGGGGATAACAGGTCTCTACCCCTTGGCAGAAGTCAGCAGGAGCTTGGGGTTGGGGGAGTTCGAGGCGGCGGCGAATTGAAGCTCTCATGGGTTTAACGGTACTCAGATAATAAATTGACTCGAAGTTGAGTCCGTCAGAGACGACGGGAGTGTTGGGGCAACTCCTGCAGCAATTTAGTTACAGCCGACTGGCGGAGACGGCTGTGGGGGGACGCTCGGGGCAAGGTTGTTTGACTGGGAGAACGATCGAAAATTCGGTACCGCCTCCGGGTGGCGAACTGGCCTGGAGACGACCGTGATGTTTGCGGACGATTTCGTAGGCGATGGACAATCCGAGGCCGGTTCCACGACCGACGGGTTTGGTCGTAAAGAACGGCTCGAAGATTCGATCGCGAACCTCTTCGGGAATGCCGTTTCCCGAATCGACGATTCGCACCCGTACTTCTTGGGACGGGAGGGATTCGCTGTAGATGTGGATGCGCTTGAGGCGGTCGTCCTCGAGGCTGTCTACGGCATCGATGGCGTTTTCGATGAGGTTGGCGAACACTTGACCGATTTCGACGGGGTAGCCTTCAATAGGGGGTAAGTTGTCGTAATCTTTCCTCACCTCGATGCGATCTTGAAGGCGACTGTTGAGAATCAGCAGCGTGCTTTCGAGACTTTCCTGTAGGTCGAAGGTTTTGAGACCGGCGCGATCGAGCTTCGAGAAGATTTTGAGGGAGAGTACGATTTCCCGAATGCGTTCGGTTCCGGCTTTCATCGACGCCAGACATTTGGGCAGGTCTTCTTCGAGAAAGTCCAGTTCGATGTCTTCGAGATAGGGTTGGATTTCGCGGGAAGTCTGAGGACAACGCGATCGATACAGCTGTACCAACTCGAGGAGGTCGTTGACGTAACTGTTTACGTGGTCGAGGTTTCCGTGGATGAAACTGACCGGGTTGTTGATTTCGTGGGCGACTCCGGCTATGGTACGACCGAGACCGGAGAGTTTTTCGGTCTGAACCAGGGTCGCTTGCACCTGTTTGAGGGTTTCGGCTTGTTGTTTGTACCGTTGTTCGGACTCTTGTAAATCCCGGTGTTGTCGATCGAGTATGCTATCAGCCCGTTTGACGAGCCAGAACAACAGTCCGTACAACAGGGCTAAGATGGCGACGACGCTGCCTCCGATCGTCCATTGCACGCGCTCGATGCGTCGGTACAGGGGCGTTACGTCGCTGTACAGCTCGAACACCCCGAGGATTTCTCCCGTGCCGTTTTTGTGGCGCAGGGGAACGTAACTTGAAATGAGGTTGCGGCGATCGCTTTGAGTTGAGGTCTCAGAGGTGACGCTACGATGTTTCAATTGCGTGACCAGTTCCCCGGATTTCGCTTGCAGGAAGCCGCGATAGTGGCTGTTTTCGGTTCCGATTTGTCCGGGGTCGGTGGAAAAAACCGTCGTCCCCTCGAGGTCGAACAGTTTGACTTTGACTACGGACAAGCCGTCGGTTTGTTGTTGGAGTTTGCGGTTGAGCTGCACGATCGATCGCTCCCGCGAGGCTGATGGGGCGCTGGGATGGCTGGCGTCCGGTTCGACGAGGGGTTGCAAGTCTTCCCACAGAGACCTCGACAGGACGGTGGTTAAGGTCAGGTGTTGCTGTTGCCCCATCTCTAGCAGCAGCGCGATCGATTTGTTTCGATAGAGGGAAATTAATGCCACCGTGACGCTGACGAACGCCGCTAAGCTGGCGATCGAGAAATAGGGTAAGAGTTGAAACCGATTGGGTTTCCGAAGGTTGGCTATGTTGGCTACGGTACAGACGAGTCGCTTCATTAATCGGTGAAACTCGGTGAAACTCGGTGAAACTCGGTGAAGAAAACGTCGTTTTGAGAGATAAATATTGTTGGCTGTTCGTTAGGGTGAAGGAGATTGAAGGTTGCGACATCGCCAGAGATGGCTGAGGTCGATTTGGGGCTAAAAGGGGTTGAAAACCAGTTATTTTAACTGAGTTTAGGGGTTTGATGCCAAAGCCTTGGTGTATTTCTTAGGTTTTGGTTGGATTGTAATTTGATTGTAATAATCGGTCAGTCTATCCCCTGCGATCGCGATCGCACCCCCTCAAAAAGATGACATTTCGTCAGATCTTTTGGGCGAGGTGTCAAGTCATCTCTGAGATATTTCGAGAGATCTGGGGGGCGATCGCGCCGTTTCCTGCGACCCGATCGAGTCAATTTTGACCGATCGACCTCCCCATACAAAAATCGGGACGCTTTTGGCGTCCCGAAAAGAATTCAGGTTCCTGTGGGATGTCGCTGCGGTGGAATCTCGGTGCGGGGCGATCGCCACCTTCTTCGATAGTTCTAGCTGGCCAAATATTCCCGAACGGCGGCGCGGCGACGGCGTAACTGGTTCAGGGCTTGATGTTCGAGCTGGCGCACTCGCTCGCGGCTGAGGTTGAGTCGCGCTCCCACTTTGGCTAAGGACAGTTCTTTCCCGTCGATTAAGCCGAACCGCAACACGATGACGTCGCGTTGTTGGGGGGTCAGTTCTGCCAACATACATTCGAGGTCTTGGCGCAACAGTTCTTGCGTCGCGTACTGTTCCGGAGAGGCGGTTTCGTCTTCGAGCAGTTCTTGCAGTTCGGTATCGTGGTTGTCGCCCACTCGCAAGTCTAAAGAAATGGGTTGGCGAGACATACTGAGGTAGTCCCGTACTTGGGACGGCTCGAGATCGAGTTGGCGGCCGATTTCGCCGACGGTGGGACTGCGACCGAATTTTTGCGTCAGTTCCCGTTGGGCTTTTTTGATTTTGTTGAGTTTTTCGGTGATGTGAATCGGCAGGCGAATGGTTCGCGCTTGCTGGGCGATGGCGCGGGTGATGGCTTGGCGAATCCACCAGTAAGCGTAGGTGGAAAATTTATAGCCTCGGGTGGGGTCGAATTTTTCGACGCCCCGCTCGAGTCCCAAGGTGCCTTCTTGGATGAGGTCGAGAAATTCGAGGTTGCGTTTTTGGTATTTTTTGGCGATGGCAACCACCAAACGCAGGTTGGCTTCGATCATTTGGCGTTTGGCTCGCTGACCGCGCTTCAGGACTTGGGCGAGTTCTGACGGGTCGAGTTCGACACCTTCGGCCCACTCTTGTTGGGTTGGTTCCCGTTGCAGGCTCGCCGTCAGCTCGGTTTTGACTTCGAGCGCCTTCATCATGGCTTGGACTTGTTTGCCTAAGACGATTTCTTGTTCGTGGGTCAGCAGGGGAACGCGACCGATTTCGTACAGGTACGTCCGCACGGTATCAGCGTTGAGAGTGGGTTTGGCAGTTTTCATTTCGGTGTTGGCTGTGGGCATACGATCGTGAACGTCAGAACGGAAGAGTTTACGAGGCTGGGGCGGAGGGACGACCATACCGCCGATCGACCTGTGGCTTCGTTACCAACGCCACTTCGCTCGAGATCGCGATCGACGGATCGGTTGGGGGGATCGTGACGGCTTTGAGGGGTCGGACAATTCCTTTTGGG
Source organism: Baaleninema sp. (assembly GCF_049974805.1). Classification (NCBI taxonomy): domain Bacteria; kingdom Bacillati; phylum Cyanobacteriota; class Cyanophyceae; order Oscillatoriales; family Oscillatoriaceae; genus Baaleninema; species Baaleninema sp. The sequence continues at coordinate 61,451 of NZ_JBNGCO010000011.1, read as the reverse complement.
GGGAGTAATACAAACTCGTTATGACTTCGCTCTACTAGTATGGTAATCGGGGGGTTCGGACATCGTAAAGGTCGGAATTCCCCACTCCTAAAGGTTCAGTCCAGGTCTAGAGTTAGTATTCCCTCGCGAGCCGAGCTAACCGTCACGGATCGGACAGATTTAACTACAGTGTCCGAAACGAGATTTCCAGAAAGGCGCGATCGCGATCGCCACAGGAATCGCACCTGAGAAAATCCTCGTATTTTTTCAAGACGTTGAGACCTGCAGATGAGTTTCCGAAAGTCGAAGATTGCCAGGGCCGCGATCGAGACAGAGGTCGATTCGCTCAAAAGCGGTTTTTGCGCTCGATCGAGCGCCGCTGTCAGTCCCTCGAATTTCTGAGAAAAATATTACAAACTATTAAGCGCCGACTGGGATCGTTAACCTTATGCTGCACAATAGCCATGATTGCAAAAAGGGGTTTTCCCCAAACGTCAATACGCGCTGTAACATTTTCCTTTTTGGAGGAATCGCACATCATGAGTATCGTCACGAAGTCGATCGTGAACGCAGATGCTGAGGCTCGTTACCTCAGCCCGGGCGAACTGGATCGGATCAAAAGCTTCGTTTCTTCCGGCGAAGCTCGCCTTCGGATCGCGCAAGTCCTGACGGATTCTCGCGAGCGTATCGTCAAGGACGCAGGGAACCAACTGTTCCAAAAACGTCCCGACGTCGTGTCTCCTGGTGGAAACGCTTTCGGCGAAGAAATGACCGCCACCTGCCTGCGTGACATGGACTACTACCTGCGCCTGATCACCTACGGAGTGGTTTCGGGCGACATCACCCCCATCGAAGAAATCGGCATCGTTGGCGTGCGCGAAATGTACCGTTCCTTGGGAACGCCCATCGAAGCAGTCGCTGAGAGCGTGCGTTGCATGAAGAACGTCGCCACCTCTCTGATGTCCGCTGAAGACGCAGCAGAAGCGGCTTCCTACTTCGATTACGTCATCGGTGCGATGCAGTAGGACGTTGTTGCCGTTTCAGGCACGACGCGACTCCTCCTCGCTCAGCTTTCACAACCGATCGTTTCTAAATCTATAGATAGAAGAACGTAAGAATCATGCAAGACGCAATCACCGCTGTTATCAACTCCTCCGACGTGCAGGGCAAATACCTCGACGGCTCTGCCATGGACAAGCTGAAAGGCTACTTCCAAACTGGCGAACTGCGGGTTCGTGCCGCCGCGACCATCGGCGCCAACGCTGCCACGATCGTTAAAGAAGCCGTGGCCAAATCCCTGCTGTACTCCGATGTCACCCGTCCCGGTGGCAACATGTACACCACCCGCCGCTATGCTGCTTGCATCCGCGACTTGGATTATTACCTGCGCTATGCCACCTACGCGATGCTGGCTGGCGACCCCTCCATCCTCGACGAGCGCGTCCTCAACGGCTTGAAAGAAACCTACAACTCCTTGGGCGTACCCATCGGTTCGACGGTTCAAGCTATCCAAGCGATGAAAGAAGTGACCGCTAGCTTGGTCGGTCAAGCCGCTGGTAAAGAAATGGGCGTGTACTTCGATTACATCTGCTCTGGCTTGAGCTAAGCTTTCACGTCGGTTTTCGGCGATCGGTTTTTCTCAGAGAGACAACCCGAAGCGCCAGAAAATCGGGTTTGGGACGTCCGGGGTGAGTGCGAGCGGTCAAACGACTCGGTCTCAGATCGGTTCGGAGTAACACTGTCGTATTGACTCTGGACTCCCAGACTTTTCGGTTTCAGAATCGGCCCGTTTAAAAAAAATCGCGGGAAATCCCCGTTTTCAGCCCTTTGGAACGAAGCGGGGGTCGACATAAGACTTAAAGCTTTTCTACGCAACCTGCTAAAACCGCATTTCCTCGTTTCGCATTCACGACAGGAGACTTTCACCCATGCGTATGTTCCGGGTCACCGCCTGCGTTCCCAGCCAAACGCGCATCCGCACCCAGAGAGAATTACAAAACACCTACTTCACCAAACTCGTACCTTACGATAACTGGTTCCGCGAGCAACAACGGATTATGAAGATGGGTGGCAAAATCGTTAAAGTCGAACTGGCTACGGGCAAGCCGGGAACGAACACCGGGCTAAAGTAGAGTCCGTCTGGCGATTCTGCTATCGAATCGTCTCGAGAGGTCGTCGCGACCTCTCTATTTTTTTGTCTGAAATTCGAGCCGACACACAAGGTCGAGACCGAGCCGTCCTGAGGCGGTCTCGACGGGGGAGCCATCGAACCCCAATAGCAGCGACGCCAAACCCCCCACCGCTTCCGAGGTGGGGGTTAAGGAGCGGCAAGTGGTAAAATGACTCCGTCTCCCCATTGCGGAAACGACTTGGGGGAAAGGACGGGCGAAAGTTCCCGTGGTTCGGTGAGAATACCACCTGTGGCAAGGGTTAACACCTTGTCAACAGACCGCCTCACTTCCCGTCAGCCAGTGATGGAGCATTCAAAAGGAGTCCAAGACCTGATATGTTAGAGGTCTTGGCAATCCACGACCGAACGGCGTCAACTCAGCCGGCCTGTGACGGTCGTCGCTCGAGACGCTCCACTACAGCAAAGCCGCCGCCGTTCCCGCAAGTGAAACCCGACTCCCTCGCCTCGATGGAAAGCGAGCGTTCTGTTCCAACAACCCCTGGCAGCGAAGTTGCAGATGTGGTAAAGGGTTGGGAATAGAGGTTTCTCAACAGCAAGGTCGCCGGGAGTCCATCGAGATATCACCCTCGAAAGCACTCCGAGTCACGCTTGGCGAACGAATTGAGGCGGTTTGTAATTCCGATTCTTCCGTGAAAGCGCTGCGAACAGCAATTAGTACGGTAGCCCGAAAGCTGAATGAACACCGAAACCTACATCAATCATCCGACCTTTGGCTTGCTCTTTCGCGTGTGTCCGATGGGCGAAGACAAAGAACTCTATACAACACTTTACGCTCAACGGTTGTTTTTCGTGGTCACGAGCGACGACGAGGGGTTGAGTTTCGAACCGCTGACGCGAGGAGACGCACGCACGGTTCTCGAAAACCGCCTGCGCCAACTGCGACGCATGAGATTACAAAAACCCTACGAACAACTGCAAGCCATTCGCAAACAGTTATTTCAATAGACCCGTCCGCGTTGTCTGGAAAGTTCAAAGAATAGGGGAGTTCGATCGTGCCAGACTTGAAGTCGATCGCCGCCAATCTAGCCGAAATTCGCCAATCGCTACCGGAATCCGTGCGACTGGTGGCCGTGACCAAAACCTTACCTGCCGAAGCCATCCGAGAAGCTTACGCCGCCGGGGTGCGGGATTTCGGCGAAAGTCGCATTCAAGAAGCGATCGCCAAACAAGACCAGTTAAGCGATCTCGATGATATTACCTGGCACTTTATCGGACACCTGCAAACCAACAAAACCAAACAGGCGATCGAACATATGGACTGGATTCACTCGGTCGATCGCTTCAAACTGGTCAGAGAGATCGATCGCCTGGTGCGTCGGGGAAGTCCTTCTCCCAAACTCTGCTTGCAAGTCAAGCTCCGCCAAGACCCCAACAAATCCGGCTGGAGCGTCGAAGAACTCCTGCAAGACTTGCCGAAAATCGAAGCCTGCGACCGCCTAAACCTCCAGGGATTGATGACGATTCCCCCCATGGGACTCGACGCCGCCGCTACCGCCGCCGTCTTCAACGACTTGCGCCAACTGCGCGATCGCCTCAACCAGCGTCCCGAGGTTTCGCCACACTTCAAAGAACTGTCCATGGGAATGTCCGCCGACTATCCCATCGCCGTCGAATGCGGTGCAACAATGGTTCGCTTGGGGCGCGTAATTTTTGGCGAACGACGCCCGTAATTCCTTTCGCGACAATGCTAGTATGAATGCACTCAACCAGTCGATATCGGATAGGTTGCCTCGTCGCCACCTGCCGATACAATGAGGTCGAACCGTCCGAGTTTCGGCGAGGAACGGATAAGCCGCCTGCTGAGTTTGAGTTTAAATTGGGTTTCCCACAAAAGCCGCTATGAGTAATATTTTTTCCAAACTACGGGATTTCGTAAGTTGGAGCGAACCCGTCGATTACGAATACGAATACGACGAGATGGAGGGGGGCAACTACCAAAACCTCTATCCCGCCGAAACGGCCGCTCCGTCTCCGACCGATTCGAGTGTCGATCGCACTCACTTACGCGATCGCTCCGTTCCCAGCAGCTCCGCTGCATCCTTCAGTTCTACCCCCACCGAACCGGGGGCCAGTGTGAATTCAACTTTAAACAACGTGATTGGATTACCCGGCGCTACAAACGGCATTTCCGAAGTCGTGGTCATGGAACCCCGTTCCTTTGAAGAAATGCCCCAAGCGATTCAAGCTCTCCGAGAACGCAAATCCGTCGTTCTCAACCTGACCGTGATGGACCCCGACCAAGCTCAACGGGCGGTAGATTTCATCGCTGGAGGCACTTTCGCCCTCGACGGCCATCAAGAACGCATTGGCGAAAGCATTTTCCTGTTTACGCCCAGTTGCGTGCAAGTCAGCACCCAATCCGGCGTGGTTCGCGATGTGATGCAGCCGCACCTCCGCGCCCCCCGTCAAACGCCCCCCGCACCGGGAACGGGAACTGCCGCCGCGCCGAGTTGGCCGACGGATTTGGGCCGCATGGCACAGTCCTAGACTGCAACTCTACCGTTCTGCGTAACGTTATTTCCAAGAAACCTTGTCCGAGTCACTAGGAATTATCGGAGGGGGAGCGATGGCCGAAGCCATCCTCTCGCGCCTCCTGACCCAACAGGTGTATCACCCGTCTGAGGTTTGGGTCGGCGAACCCAAGCCTCAGCGTCGCCGCGATCTGGCCGAAACCTACGGTGTCCGCACCAGCGACGACAACCGCCAGGTCGCCGAGAACGCCGACGTTCTCTTACTCGCTATCAAACCTCAAGTATTCGAGGCCGTCGCCGCCGACCTCCGAGCAGCCGAAACCGCTGCATCTACTCTCGTGCTGTCGATTTTGGCCGGCGTACCGTTACAAAAACTCGAAGCCGCCTTTCCCCAACATCCTGTAGTGCGCGTGATGCCCAACACCCCGGCTTTGGTGGGGGCGGGAACCAGCGCCTTGGCGGCGGGTCGTTTCGCGACGGATGAAACCTTGGAAACCGCCAAACGCATTCTCGGCGCGGTGGGATCGGTGGTAGAAGTCTCCGAATCCCTGATGGATGCCGTAACGGGACTGTCTGGGTCGGGGCCGGGATACGTCGCCCTCGTGGTGGAAGCCCTGGCCGATGGCGGTGTGGCGGCCGGACTTCCCCGCGACGCGGCCACTCAATTGGCGATCGAGACGGTGCGCGGTACCGCCCAGCTTTTGAGCGAAACCGGACTGCACCCCGCCCAACTGAAAGACCGCGTGACCAGTCCCGGCGGCACGACCATTACCGGAATTGCCGAACTGGAAGCCAAAGGCTTGCGATCGGCGTTGATTTCGGCGGTTCGCGCGGCGGCCGAGCGATCGCGCCAACTCGGGAGTTAAGTTCGAGCGTCAGTCTTTCGCTTCCGGTTCGATGAGGCCGCCCCCTAAGAGGATGTCGCCGTCGTACCACACCGCCGCCTGTCCTGGCGTAATGCCGAACTGGGGTTCGTCGAAGACCACTTTCGCCCGGCCGCCGTCGAGGGGAACGATACTCGCTTCGACGGGACGGGTGCGGTAGCGGACTTGTACTTGAGCGCGAATTGGTGCGTTGGGGGGCGCGATCGATACCCAGTTCACCCGTTGTACCGTACAGTCGGGGCTGTGAACGCTGGCGCGATCGCCGACCACCACTTGATTGCGTCCGGCGTCGATGGACACCACGTAAAGCGGGTGTGCGGCGGCGATACCCAACCCTTTACGCTGGCCGATGGTGTAGTTGTGGATGCCCTTGTGTTGTCCGAGAACGCGGCCGTCCACGTGGACGATATCCCCGGGTTTCGGTGCTAAGTATTTTTCTAGGAACGTCTTCATCGACCCGTGAGATTCCACTAAACAGAGGTCTTGACTTTCCGGTTTCTCTGCTGTTTGTAAGTTAAATTCGGTGGCGACCCGGCGCGTTTCGCTTTTCGGATAACGGCCGAGGGGAAACAGACAATGGGCTAGAACCTCTTGTTCGAGATCGTAGAGAAAATAGGTTTGGTCTTTACGGCGATCGACCGCCCGTCGTAACTGATAGCGACCCGTGGTCTCGTCGAATTCCACCTGGGCGTAATGACCCGTGGCAATATAATCGATACCGAGTTCCGTTTGGGCGTAGCGCAACATGGGGCCGAACTTCACGGCTTTGTTGCACTGCGAACAGGGGAGCGGCGTCACCCCCGAACCGTATCCCGAGACTAAATAATCGACGATGTATTTCTCGAAAACGTCTCGACTATCGACAATATAATGGGGTACGCTGAGCTGTTCGCAGATGCCCGCTGCATCCACCATCCCTTCCGAGCAGCATTGACCCTTACCCTTCATCAACCAAAGGGTCAATCCCACCACATCGTATCCTTCGTGGTGCAAAATGGCGGCAGATGTCGAGCTATCGACCCCACCGGACAGACCGACAACGACTTTCTTCATGACTCTCAAATGTCGAGACGCTTGCGACTAAAACAACATGACCCGTTCTTATATGCTAAACGATGACTCTCGAAACTACAGGGGTCTCGATCGAACGGTTTGCCAACCCCAGCCTATCGTCTAACTACAATCGGAGTACCATGCTATCTCAGATCGCCCGTACCGTCGCCTCTCTGTTCGGCTCGATCGCCGCTATGGCGAGCGCCGCGCCTCTGTTCGCTCAAACCATCGACGTACCACCGCCGATTGATGTACCGCCGCCGCCTCCCCCTCAGTCGAATTTCGGCTATCCTGAGAGCGATACGGTTCCCACCGAACAGTATCTCGTGTACGTTCTCAGTGGCGACGATAGCGTGTTGAGACGGGTTCGAGCCATCGACGCTAACGCCGCCTACGGACTGTTTCAGGGACAGCAAATTATCCAAGCGGGGCTGTTTCCCTCTCGCACCGCTGCTGAAGAACGCGCTCGTCTTCTGGCGGGTCAAGGGATCAGTTCTGCGATCGCCCTCGTCGTCGTTCAAAGTCCGAGGGGATCGTCTTCCGATACGGCTTCTGAGGACGCCCCTTATTACGTGGTCGTTCCTGGCGATCGCGACGACCTCAGCCAGTCTGTCAACAGTGTTCGAGCTGTGGTCAGTCCCAACGTTCCCGTTGTCTTGCGCGATCGACCCCTCGGACCTCACATTGCTATCGGCCCGTTTTCCGATCGAGATGATGCTGAAGACCTCTCGAGAGAACTCCGCCGCCGAGGACTGCGGAACGCCCGCGTTTATTACGATCGATGATGTTGTTTTGACGAGTCGATCGCACCTTGGCGGTATCTCAAGATTGCTTCGTCTCAGCATTGACACCCGATTTTTCAAGTTTCGCACCCTACGGATACCTTCTTTGGAAAACAAGTGTTGATTAAAAAATCAACTAGTTTCGCATATTTCCATTATATTAAAATACATTTATGATATCGCAAACAACCCTCTTGAGTCAACCCTCAAAAATCGCCGTTGATTTTTTAGTCAACATCTTAAATAAAATAGAAAATATAGATAAATTGTAACTGCCGATCTTTGTCGGGAACCGATCGATCGAGCCAGTAGATCGTATAACCAATAGAAGTTCTACGAGTTGGGTATTATGTTTCGATCGTTTCGTTTTCTCATTTTAGCGGGAATGGCGCTCTCGACCCTGCTGTTGACGGGGTTGTTATCGATCGAGCCAGCGCGATCGATCGATTTTACACCGCCCGATCGCGGCGCACCGGAACGAGTTGACGCGGGAGGAACCCGCTACGCCGAGTTTGAAATTCCTGGAGAACGTCACACTCCAGTTGTCGTCAACGGCGAACCCCTCGAATGTCCGCTAACGGCGATCGTTCCGCAGCAAAACTACGGTTTGACGCTGCGGGAATATCCCACGATTTACGTCCACGTTCCCGATTTACCGGGGGCTAACCTGCGCTTTACCTTGCGCGACGACAAGGACGAAGTTCTCTATCAAAGCCGTTTTCGTCTCGGACACCGTCACGGAACCTTTGGGATTTCCTTACCCGAACGCGCCAATTTCGATCCCTTAGAACTGTATCGTTCCTATCGGTGGACGGTGGAGTTAGTCGAGGGTGACGAAAGCGTATCTGGTGCGATCGTGCGCGTGTCGCCAACGGAGGAATTTCAAAACCAGATCGATCGCGCCACTCCCGAAGAACAGCTACAACTGTACGCCGACACGGGAATTTGGTACGACGCCATCGACAGCCTCGCCGCCTTACATCGCAACCATCCCGAAGATTCCCAATGGATGGAGGCTTGGCGAGAAATTACTGAATCCGTCGAATTAATGAAAGTCGGAAACAAACCGTTACTTTGAGGTGAGGGGATGAAGGGATGATGGGATGATGAGGTGAATTTCTCCGTAGCGACGTTGCATCAACGCCGCTACGGGATGTCACTTCAATCGCGCGATCGACGAACAATTCTCAATTAACAATTATCAATTATCAATTGACAAATCGTTGGTACACTGTGACCAAACCCTCTGCATCGCCGACGTTACCGGGAAACAGAACCACGGGGAGATTGGGGAACTGCGGGTGCGTTTCGGGAGTGCGAACCACAGAACATCCGGCGAGGATTTGTCCCAGCAACCGCGCCGTTTGTAAGGCCAATCCCGTACTCAAAACGTCGTTGGAGGTAATCCCCCCTTTACTGATTAAGAAACCGATATCCTTCGGTAAACCGCGTACCACGTCCATCAACAGGGAGGAAACGCCGATTCCAAAGCGCAGTCGCGTCGGCGTGTCGGGGAACTGCAATTCTTCGCGACTGGTGTAGATGGCGGGGGTTTTTCCGGAATTCCAAATGTCGTGAGTTTTGGCCAACACCGACTCTAACAAGGCGTTGCGTTGTTCCTGAGAATCTTGGAGGAGGTGCGTCACGTCCACTTCAACCCCTTCAATTCCCGGTTCTTGTAGCAACCGTTCCAGTTGTTGGGTACTTTTTTTAACGTGAGATCCCACCAACACCGCACCGGGTTTTCCGCCTCGGACGTATTGCGCCATATCTTCAGCGGCGATGGGTTGTTTTCCTAAATTAGCGAGGGAAGTGAGTAAACTCGCCGCACTGCGGAAGAGGAAGCGTTTCCCGTGGCTGGCGGCTTCGCGAACGTCGGCGGCGAAGCGATCGAGATCGGCTTGGGTTTCCGCATCTACGACGCCGCAGCGGTTGTTGGTCAGATGTTGCAGACGATCGAGACAACCCGATCGCAGGTCGTCGAGAAGGAACCGTTCCACCTGGTCAGTTTTAATGCGTCCCTGGGTTTTTTCTTCCACGTAATCGGGAAGATAGCTGTGATGGTAGCCGAATACCGAGTCTTTGGCGAATTCCGTTTCGTGAACCGGAGTTTCGACGCCATCGACGAGGAGATAGTGAACGCTGTCGCGGGTGAAGCGTCCTCCTTCAAAAAAGGCGGGGGTGAGGAAGTGAGCGTCGAAGGAACCGAGTTCTTCAGCGATCGCGTCGGTTTCGATGGGATAATGTCCCCGCAACGTCGAATCCGATCGACTCACCACGAGAAAATCGTCGATTCCCGTTTCATCGATCGCCTGTTTGAGATTTTGGCAGACTTCCCGCGTAATTTGGGCGGCGTCTTCGGGGGTACGGGCGCGAGTGTTGGTAAGAACGAAGAAAATCGGCGCGTCGTCTTGGAGTCCGATTTTGAGGGTATCGACATCCCATTTCGTCAGTAACAAGCAGCTATGGACGGTTTGGGAACCGGTGGGATCGTCATCGAGAACAATGATTTTCGGCTGACTCATATTAATAAGGATTGCGATCGTTGTCTCCAACTCCCATCATCCCATCATCCCCTCACCCCATCACCCCATCATCCCATCACCTCATCATCCTGTTGCAATTTCTCCATTTCCTCGCGGATACCGATCCCGATTTGTAGGGTGTCGTAGAGGAAGCGGGCGTATTCTCCCGCTTGGTGGTTGGTTTGAATGGCTTTGAGGGCGGTTAGGTTGTTGATGAAGAGTTCGGGGCGGTTCGCCAGGAAATCGCGGTTTTCGCGGAGGATGCGCTCGGTTTTGAGGGCGCGACAGATATCGTCGCGGGTGAGTTTTAAGGCGCGGAGGAGGGCTTGGCGTTCTGGGTTATCTTGGGGCGGTGCGTCGGAGAGACGATCGCTGATATCGATGGCTTTGAGGGTGGCGTGGTAGCGATCGACATCTTCGAGGAGTGCCACGAGGGTCTCGGGAGTGGTAGACTGTCGCCACAGCCAGCGTCCTCCCACGATGAGGAAGGGCATGACCAGCAAACAGGCGATCGCTGCGGTGAGGGAGTCCCCCAGGGCGGGACGGATGAGGAACAGATAGACGAATCCCACCAGCAACGGGGTGAGGGCGAGTCCGGTGAGGAGTTCTTGCAGGAAAAATTGGAGTCTCGTGTGGCGATTCTGAAACAGGCTCGCTTGAAAGACTTCTGAGGGATCGATACCGCTTAAACGTTTGAGTTCTCCATAACTGAGTTCCAAGCCTTCTAAGTCTGACTGCACGGCGGTTTGGTCTCTCCTGGGGCGGTACTGTGGATTTTCTTCATTTTAGCCGCCGCCGTTTCCGCAGGATTTCTCGGTCGATGTCGGCTGTTTTTTACAAAATTTAATAAATTGTATTAATTCTTAATTTAAAATCTACCGGGGTAGCTGTCGATGGAATCCGGTTGAAAACCGCAATCTTTGGTAAACGAGGCGGTTTGGTCAATTGTGACCCGAGGGGGCGATCGATAACGCGATCGCATTTATGAGTTTACAAAGCGCAATCTTTGTTATTATTTATATAACGTAATAAAAACACACAAAGCTGGGTAGGGTACGCAAATGACTGGATTCATTCGCGGGCTGTTTGGTCGCAAAAAGGAACAGCCCGAACAACAAACAGTAAAATCGGAAGGCTCCTCTCAAGCCTATTTCCTGAACCAGGACGACGCGAAAACCTTGGGAGACATCGACTATATGCGGAAATCGCGGCAAATTCGCCGCACCTTCCCCAAAGTTGAAGGAGCCCCTAGCGAGCGCGTCCGTCAAGTGTCGGCGATGGAAGAGCGGGATTACACGAGCGAACCCCAATCCTCCACGGGAACGAGTCAAACGAGTTCCACCTCGAGCAGTTCCTCAGATTTCCAACGGCGCACCGCCAACACCGACACGAACATGGATATGTTCCGGAACATGGCGAAAAATATCAAAGGCCGCTAAAACGGCTTTTGGCGCGATAGCTGGACTGCGATTCTTGTAGCTGCAACACAGTTATCAATACGGTTATCTCAAAAATAGCAGGGGTGGTAGGTTTGTTTTTGGCTAAAAAAAACAAACCTGCCGCTTTTTGGTGTCGGAAAACGGTAACGTTGAGGGGAGAAAACAGACGACGATAGAAAAGAGAATCTCTGTCGGTTGTTTCGATCGCCAAAGAAAAAAAGAAAAAGCATTCCCACGCCACCCCAGTTCAGAATGTCTTGGAGTTCCGATCCCTACCAAGTTGGTGGAAGTCTCGTCGCCAACGCCCCCTGTTACGTCGAGCGTCAAGCGGACAGCCAACTCTACAACGCCCTAAAAAACGGCGAATTTTGCTACGTTCTCAACAGCCGTCAAATGGGCAAATCCTCCCTACTCGTGCGGACGCGCCACCGCCTAGAACAACAAGGATGTCGCTGCGTCACCGTCGATTTAACGCGACTGGGGAGCCATAGCGTGACGCCGCTGCAATGGTACAAAGGCTTCGTCACCGAACTTTGGCGCGGCTTGGGACTCATCGGCAAATTCAACCTCAAAGCCTGGTGGCGGGAGGTAGAAGATTTACCCTTACCGCAACGGTTGAGTCGGTTTTTCGAGCATTTATTGCATTTACCCGAAATAGACGATCGACTGTTTATCTTTATCGACGAAATCGACAGCGTATTGAGTGTACCCTTTTCCGCCGACGACTTCTTCGCCGTAATTCGCCACTGCTACAACCAACGCACCGTCGATCCCGCTTACAAACGCCTCGCCTTCGCCATTTTCGGCGTCGCCACCCCCTCCGATCTCATCGGCGATCGCAGCCGAACCCCCTTCAACATCGGCACCGCCATCGACCTAGCGGGGTTCCGACGCGAAGACTTAGCGCCTCTGCAAGCCGGATTGAAGCTGCGACAGGGGAACGAAACCGCCGTATTGCAGGAAATTTTTAACTGGACCAAGGGACAACCCTTTTTAACCCAAAAACTCTGTCGCCTAGTACAAGAAGAATCTTGTAACCGGGAAACCGGAGACTGTGAAATTCCCCCAGCAGAAGAGGCGGCGTGGGTGGCGGCGGTAGTGCGAGAGCGGATTTTGACCCATTGGGAAAGCCAAGACGAACCCGAACACCTGCGAACCATTCGCGATCGACTGCTCTACGACAAACAGCGAGCCGGACGAGTCATCGGCTTATATCAACGGCTGTTGCAGGGACAAGCGGTGGGACGGGACGAGAGCCGCGAATGCGTGGATTTGTTGCTCTCGGGAGTGGCGATCGACTCAACGGGTCAGTTGGCGGTAAAAAACCCCATTTACCGAGCTGTCTTCAACCTAGACTGGACGACGCAGCAACTGCGACAACTGCGGCCCTATTCCGAAGCCTTAGAAGCGTGGTTGGACTCAGGAAAAACCGACGAATCGCGCCTGTTGCGGGGACGAGCCTTGCAGGACGCGCGGAGTTGGGCGAAAGAGAAAAGCCTCAGCGATGTAGACTATCAATTTCTCGCCGCCAGTGCCGATCTCGATCGCCGAGAGATGCAACAGCGACTCGAAGCCGAACGCAGTTGCGCCATCGAAGAAAAACTCGAAGCCCAACAACTCAACGCCCAACGACAGAAATGGTTTATTGGAGGATTGAGCAGTGCCTTGGCGGTGACAGTGGCGTTAGGAAGCATTTCCCTGTGGCAGTTTTCCAAAGCTGTGGAAAGCGAACGCCAGGCCAGACTCCGAGAAGTCCGGGCCTTGGTGGCCTCCTCAGACGGTCAGTTCGCGTCCTATCAGCGTCTCGATGCCATGTTAACTGCCATCAAAGCGCGTCGTCAGTTCGCCTGTACCCAAAGGCGTAAGATAAACCTCTGTCCCGACCATCTAAAATCCGAGATCGATCGCGTTTTGCGACAGGCCATGTTCGGCACCCAAGAAATCAACCGCCTCGAAGGTCATCGCGGTTGGGTGTTGGGCATTAGCGTCAGTCCAGACGGTCAGCTAATCGCCACCGGGAGCAACGATCGAACCGTCAAACTCTGGAAACCGGACGGAACCCTACTGCAAAAGTTGCCCCACAGCGATACCGTCTACAGCCTCGATTTCAGCGGAGACGGACAAACCCTCGTCACCGCTAGTTTAGACGGCACAATTTACCTCTGGAACCGTGACGGCATCTTGTTAAATCAGTTTCAAGGACAGGAGGGAGCGATTTGGGAGGTGGCCTTCAGTGGTAATGGAAGCCAAATTCTCGGGGGAGGTTCGGACGGCACCGTACACCTGTGGAATCGCGACGGCGATGAGGTAGTAACCCTGAACGAGTTTGCCGTTGCAGTACGAGGAGTTGCCTTCGACCCAAAGGGTCGGTTTTTTGCGGCCGGTAGCATGGATGGAGCGATTGCCATTTGGACGCCAGAGGGCCGATTAGAGCGGAAATTTGCGGCACATGACAGTTCGATTTGGAACCTGAAGATCGCACCGTTAACCATCAACGGAAATCGCGAAACCGTCGTCATCACTGCGGGTGCTGATGGAACTGTCAAACTGTTTCGCCCTGACGGAACGCTGCTGAATATCCTTACAGGTCATACGGCGGAAGTATTTGAAATTTCCGTAAAGACTGCCGACAATACGATCGCTTCTAGTAGCGGCGATCGAACCGTTCGGGTGTGGCAACCAGACGGAACGCTATTACAGGTTTTGCGAGGACATCGATCGGCAATTCGCGGTGTCGCCTTCGTTCCCCACACTGGGCAGATCGTCTCGGTCAGCGACGACAATACCACTCGCCTCTGGGAACTCGAGAATCCTTTCGTGAAAGTTCTTCAAGCACATCAAAGCACCGTTTGGGATGTAGATTTCAGCGATGACGGTCAGCAGTTTTTGAGTGTTGGGGAGCATACAAAGGTGTGGTCGCCATCGGGACAGTTGCAGATGTCCGTCTCTGAAACATCGATCGTGATGGGCGCGACCTTTGTTAACCTGCTGCCCACCTCTGGCGAACCGCCTTCGGAAACTGACCGAAGACCGATCTTGGTTTCGGGGGGAAACGGCGGACAGATAACGTTGTGGAACGAAGACGGAACCGTTCGCCGTCGCTTCACCGATCGATCGCCCCTGGTCTGGGATGCGACCTTGAGTCCCGACGCTGGAATTTTAGCGTCGGCGGGCGAGGATACAACAGTCAAACTCTGGAGCCTCGACGGGAGGTTACAGCACACCCTGCGAGGTCATCGATCGCGGGTGTACGACGTTGATTTCAGCCCCGACGGAAGCTATCTCGGGTCTACCAGCGAAGACGGCTATTTAAACTTATGGACGCTCGAGGGGCAGTTGTTCTCTTCGATTCCCAGTCACCAAAACGGCGTTTGGGAACTGGATTTCAGTCCCGACGGTGGAACCATCGCCACCGCCAGTTTGGACGATACCATCAAGTTTTGGACGCCGGAGGGGGAACTGCTGCAAACCCTCGTCGGTCGTAGCGGCGGCATGACCTCAGTAGATTTCAGTCCTGACGGTCGGTTTGTCGTCGGCGGCGGCGCTTTCGGTTACGTGCAACTCTGGCACCGGGACGGCAGGCCGTTGATGACCTTGGGCGGCCACGAGAGCGTTGTTTGGGACGTGAGCTTTAGTCCTGACAGTAAACTTATCCTGTCCGGCAGCGACGATCGCACCGTGAGACTGTGGAATTGGGAACGCATTCTACAAACCGATCCGTTGGTCTACGGCTGCAATTGGATAGGGGATTATTTAGCCACGAATCCCCATCTCAGCGACGAAGAGCGTCAGTTGTGCGATGGCATCGAACCGGATTCGCCAGCAGCGACGCCGGAACCCTAAATCCCTTGGCTACGCTGTGGGTTGAAACGCCGACCAACCCTGTTGGAGTTTTTCGCTCAACTCGGCGACAATATCGGCCATTTCCGGCTGTTCGGCGATATTGACATTTTCGCCGGGGTCTTCAACGTGGTCGTACAGCATTCTGGCGTTGAGGTTGCCTTGATTGTTTCGCCACTCCGTATAGCGATAGCGATCGCTCTTAATCGATTCGCCGCTGTTATACCGACTGAAGACCGCTTCTTTCCAGGGTAAATCGGGGTTTTGAAATAAGGGAACGAAACTCGCTCCTTCAAGGTGGTCGGGGCGATCGATACCGCACAAATCGCACAGGGAGGGATAGATATCCACGAATTCCACCAAGGCTCTCGTCCGTTGTCCGGGGGGAACGCCGGGACCGCGAACCAACAGCGGCGAGTGTAGGGACGTCTCGAAGTTGGCGTGTTTGCACCACAGACTATGTTCGCCCAGTTGCCAGCCGTGGTCGCCCCACAATACGACGATGGTATTGTCGCTCAAACCCATGTCGTCGAGAGCGTCGAGAACTTGACCGATTTGAGCGTCAACGTAGCTGGTACAGGCGTAGTAGCCGTGGATGAGGGTTCGCGCCGTTTCGTCGGAAACGGGGCCTTCTTGGGGAATACCGGAGTAGGAGCGCAGTTCGCCCCAGTTGTGGAGGGCTTTATCGGGGGCGCCTTTGGGTCGAAAGGGGTTGTCGGCCAGGTCGATTTCGTCGCGATCGTAGAGATCCCAGTATCGTTTGGGAGCGTTGAAGGGAAGGTGGGGTTTGAAGAAGCCGACGCCCAGGAAAAAGGGTTTGGGTTTGTCTTTGAGGCGATCGAGGGTTTTGATGGTGCGATCGGCAATTTTGCCGTCAGCATAAACGTTATCGGCGACTTCGGCCATTTCGACGGGGGGACCGAAGGGGCCGCCGTTGGCGATCGCAATTTCTTGATTTTCTTGTTTGACGTAGGCGTCTTTTCCCCACATTCCCCAGGGACGCCAGGAAGGCTCTACCCAACTCTCGCTATCGTCGTTTTGCGTGTGGTATACCTTGCCGTAGGAAATCGTCCGATACCCGTTCCGTTTGAAGGTCATCGGCCAACTGGGGACGTCGGGCAAATCTTCGTCTTTGCGGGCTTTGTAGGTGACGAAGCGGGTGTCTGTGGGACGCGCCCCGGCCAGGGTGCTGGCTCTCGATGCGCCGCAGACGGGAACTTGGCAATAGGCTCGCTCGAACAGCATTCCTCCGGCGGCCAGGCGATCGATATTCGGCGAAATCATCTGTTGGTGGCCGTAGCAGTTGAGTTGGGGGCGCAAGTCGTCTACGACGATGGCTAGGACGTTCGGCGGTTTGTTGGCTTTGTTGGGTCTAGAAGTCCCACTGGGTCGGTTTTCACATCCCGCAAGCCAACGGGTACTCGCTCCGAATGCTGCGGTTGCGAACAATCCTTGTAGTAACCGACGCCGCGATATAGAAGAAGGAG
Organism: Baaleninema sp.; assembly: GCF_049974805.1. Classification (NCBI taxonomy): domain Bacteria; kingdom Bacillati; phylum Cyanobacteriota; class Cyanophyceae; order Oscillatoriales; family Oscillatoriaceae; genus Baaleninema; species Baaleninema sp. The sequence continues at coordinate 44,800 of NZ_JBNGCO010000011.1, read as the reverse complement.
AGCGATCGCCTTGCATTTCCCACCAATTGAACACGACTCACCCGATTTTAGCGGTTTTTTACCCAATTGACGTTTTCTCCCACCCATGCCAGATCCCCGGCATCTCCAAGATGCCGGGGATCTTTGCGAGGATGTTTACAGGGAATTTTCGAGGTTTTGGGATCTACTGGGGCGTTCTTTGCAGATCGGGACGTTCTTCGTCCACGATCGCCCCTTCCACCGGGCAAACTTGCAGGCAGATGCCACAGTCGATACAGGTGGCAAAATCGATCCAGTACCAATCGGTACCTTTGGTGTTTTTGCCGGGGCCTTCGTGAATGCAGGCCACGGGGCAGGCTTCTACGCAGTCGGCAATGCCTTCGCAGGTGTTGGTGACGATGGTATGTGGCATGAGGTCTTCCTAACGTTCGATCGCTACTAGAATGTAAAGCGTTCTTTACATTCTAACGGTTGTCGCCTCTCGGCTACAGGGAAGAAACGGGCATTTTCTGCTAAAATTCCCTTTTTTTTATGGATTTATTTCTATTTTTTTGTAGCTTTTAATAAAAAACTAGCGAGATTGATTTGCTTTTTATTGATAATTTAAAATATCTTGTACAGCAGAAAAGCATGACATATAAATACAGATTTCTCCAAAAAACCGCCTTAATTATATTACTGCCCCCCCTAGCCTCGAACTTTTTCGGCTGTATTCGCTCCCCTCTCAGAACTGTCAACCAAGAAGGCGTTTACGAATATCGTAGCCTGCACAGTTCCGACGGTATTGGTAAATTTTACATAGGTCGAGAAATCGCCAAAGTCATGGAACATTCCGAAATGTTGTGGCTCGAACGACTCGATCGCCAACGACAAGAACGCCCCGATCTCGCGATGAACTCTGTCGAAAACCTCCAACCCGTTTTAGGAACTGCCACTCATCCCAATTTGCCCGTTTCCAGTTTAGTCCTGGGGTTGAGGGTGGACGCCCACCACGAATTCGAGTGGCCGCGAGAGATGATGGAACGAGCGGTGCAGTCCCTCAAACCAGACGGGCGCGTGGTCTGGGTAGAGTATCGCGGCGAAAATCCCTTGATTCCCCTCACAGGACTGCATAAAATGACCAAAAAGCAAGTCAAACAGGAAATGGCAGCCGTGGGATTGCCGTGGCGATCGACCGACAACGGCCTCCCCAACCAAGATTTAATGGTATTCTTCCGTGCCAACGCCCTCGCAAATCTGAATTTTGTGAAAGAATAAAAGACTGTATCCATTACTCAATCGCGATAAAGATTCCCCGCGCCGAAACCTTGTCAAGGAGGATCGCACCGAACTATGCCTAAGACTTACACTGTCGAAATCCTGCACGAAGGTCAAACCCACACGATCGAAGTTCCGGAAAACGTCACCGTTCTCCAAGCCGCTCACGACGCCGATATCGATCTCCCCAGTTCCTGCTATTCCGGGGTTTGCACCACCTGCGCCGCAAAAATCGTTGAAGGCAGCGTCGAACAGGGAGACGGAATGGGCATCAGCCCGGAACTACAAGAAGAAGGATACGCCCTGCTGTGCGTGGCTTATCCGCGATCGAATCTGAAAGTCGAAACCAACAAAGAAGACGAAGTGTATCAACGCCAGTTCTCTCAACCCGCTTAGTTTGGGGTGATGGTGCGATCGGGGTGATAGGGGAATGGGGAGAAACTGTCAACTGTTCCCCGTTCCCGATTCCCCGTTCCCTGTCTTCAATGTTGACTGTTCACTGTTGAAAAAGCCATGACTACCCATTTCATTACCGCAGAAATCGATTTAACAGAATCTCCCAAACAACTGCACCAGAACATCGAAGCCGAACTCGAAAAACGCGGCGAACCGCTGCGCTGGGCGGTGACGGAAACCCACCCCGAAACGGGTAAAGCGAAGGTCGAAGCGGTGGTCACGCAAGACCAAAACCCTTAACGCAACGCTTAAGTTCGTGACCCGACCGTATACCGTTGTCGCTCTCGTTCCGACGGGAATCGGTGCTGATATCGGCGGCTATGCTGGTGATGCCATTCCCGTCGCCCGGGCGATCGCTCAGGTGTGCGATCGCCTGATTACTCACCCCAACGTCCTCAACGGCGCTCAACTGTACTGGCCGCAACCGAATATCTTCTACGTAGAAGGTTACGGGTTAGACCAGTTCGCCGCCGGACGTTGGGGACTGCGCCCGGTGCGTCAAAATCGGGTGGGGCTGATTTTAGATAAAGCCATCGAACCGGAACTGCGGCTGCGCCACGTTCAAGCTGCTGACGCCACCCGCGCGACCTTGGGACTGGATTTAACCGATTACGTGGTGACGGACAAGCCTCTCGGCGTCAGTCTCCGCACCTCTGACGCCGGGGCGAGTTGGGGAACGCTCGATCGCCCCGATAGCTTGCTGCGGGCCGCGGAAGTCTTAATCGATCGCGCCGGTGCCGAAGCGATCGCGATCGTTGCCCGCTTCCCCGACGAAAGCGGCGAAGCCCTGGAGAATTACCGCAGCGGACAAGGGGTCGATCCCATCGCTGGGGCTGAAGCGGTTATCAGTCATTTAGTGGTGCGTCAGTTCCGCATTCCCGCCGCTCACGCTCCCGCCCTCTCGCCGCTTCCCGCTGACCCCAGCCTGTCCCCTCGGGCGGCGGCCGAAGAACTCGGCTATACTTTTTTACCCTGCGTGTTGGTGGGTTTGAGTGGCGCTCCGCAGTTTTCGGAGGTGTCTGATATTTCCGACGGGTCTGAAAACGGTACGATGCGATCGCGCGATGTGGATGCCGTCGTGGTTCCCGAAACCGCCTGCGGGGGCAGTGCTATCCTGAGTTTGAGTCAAACTGCCGCGCGAATCCTGGCCGTTCGCGACAATCGCACGAAGATGCGGGTTCCGCCGGCCGCTCTGGGAATTTCAGCAATTACGGTAAATTCATATTTAGAGGCGTTGGGGGTTTTAGTCGCGCATCGGGCGGGAATTAGTCCCGCCGCCCTGAGTCCCCATCTGCCTCCGAGCCGTCAACTTTCTTAATCTAGCGTGACCGATCGTCCTCCTCCGCCCGAGACCGAATCCCTCACTCGCACCCAAATTTTAATCGCGATGGGCATTACGGCCATCGTCTTGCTGGGCGTGGCCAAATTGTGGTTGCGATTTGGGACTGTCGAGTTGTTACCTCTATACTGGAATCCGAACGCTATCCTTTGGGGCGCTGCTCTGAGCTTGGCGATCGTTGCGGCCAGTTCGCTGCTCTATCGCCTGTGGCCGGCTTACCGCGAAAGCGCCCAATTTTATTTAGAACTGGTCATCGCGCCCTTGGCTTGGCCGGATTTGCTCTGGTTGGGTCTGCTGCCGGGGATGAGCGAGGAACTGCTGTTTCGCGGCGTCATGTTGCCCGCCTTGGGCTTAAATCCGTTTGGATTAGCTCTCTCGAGCGTCTGTTTCGGGGCGCTGCATTTGAGTAATGCCAAGCAATGGCCCTATACGATTTGGGCGACGGTCGTGGGAGGGCTGTTAGGGGCCAGTGCGTGGCTCAGCGGTAATCTTTTGGTTCCGATCGTGGTTCACGTGCTGACCAACTGGATGTCTGCCTGTTTGTGGAAGTTTCGCCAGTTTCAGGGCAGCTAAATGACGGGTCTCTTGAGAAGGATTTTTAAGCACTGTAAATTATTCGCGAACGCTAAAGTCTGATGAGTTCTAATCGTTTCGATCGCCTGCCCGTTCTGCTCGATATCGCTACGGAAGCTGCTTTGGCTGGAGGCGCGGTGTTGAAAGCCTATTGGGGCAAACTCGATGGCGTGGAGGAAAAAGGCCGTTCGGGGGATTTGGTCACGGCGGCCGATAAAGCGGCTGAAGCCCGCGTTCTCGAGGTGCTGAACCGTCACGTTCCCGAACACGGTATTTTGGCAGAGGAATCGGGCAACCTGGGACAACAGGAAAGTCCCTTTCTCTGGGCGATCGATCCCCTCGACGGAACCACTAACTACGCTCACCAATATCCCCTGTTTGCGGTGTCGGTGGGGCTGTTAATTGAGGGAACTCCGGCGGTGGGCGTGGTCTACAATCCCGCGACGGAGGAACTGTTTCGGGCGGCGAAGGGATTGGGGGCAACCCGCAATCGCGTGCCGATGCGGGTTTCGACCACCGGATCGCTCGATCGCAGTCTCTTGGTAACGGGCTTTGCATACGATCGACGGGAAAGGGACGATAATAATTACGCGGAATTTTGTTATTTGACCCATCTCACGCAAGGGGTTCGACGCAGCGGCTCGGCGTCGGTGGATTTGGCTCACGTGGCTTGCGGTCGTCTCGATGGCTATTGGGAACGGGGTCTCTCCCCCTGGGACATTACTGCTGGCATCGTTCTGGTGGAGGAAGCGGGCGGGCGCGTCACGGCTTACGACGGTTCGCCCCTGGACGTGACCTCGGGGCGACTTCTGGCCACAAACGGACGAATTCACCAGGAAACGAGCGATCGACTGCTGGAAGTGCAGCCCCTGGCGGACCTGCCGGGGGTCGGACACTTAACTGGACGCTCCCCCGTCTCCAATTAAAAGGTCTAGAGTATAGAAAGATAACACCAGATAAGTATTGATAATCGTAACGGAGGTGGTGACGACACGATGTCGTTGTCTTTTGAGATCGAACGCGGACTGTTTCACTTCGACTTTACCGACCACCACGCCATTTTGGGAATTTCCCTCGACGCTGAGCCGAAAGCGATTCGCAAACGCTATCTCAGCATCGCGCGGCGGTTGCATCCGGACGTCTGTAAAGCCGACAATCGAGAACTCGCGCAAGCGGTTCTCTCGAAATTAGTCAACCCGGCTTACGCCAAACTGTCCAACGAGCGGGAATTGAACGATTACGGGGTCTTGTTGCGGATGACCGCCAAACGACTGCTGCAAGAACATCAGTCGGTGACGCTACAGAGCGAACAGGCTCGGGCGCTCATGGCAGGGGACGGATATGAAGCTCAGTATCGTGCGGCGGTGGCACAACTGGCTCAGGGCCAGTACGAGAACTTGGAAACGGTGGCCGACACCATCAGCGAACTGAGCGAACTCAATTTCGCCTATTTGTTTCGCCGGGAACAACAAAATAAAGGCTGGCCGAAATCTAAGGAGAGTCGGGCCGACCGGCCGGCGCCGCCGCCTCCTCCCCCTCGCTCTTCGACGGATGCGTTGGTGGACAAGTATTTTCAACGGGCGCAGTCGCTTTTGGAGAAAAATCTTTGCCCCCAAGCTCGCAAGGAACTGCAAGACGCGATTAAACTCGACCCCAACAGCAGCCGCTGTCACGGTTTGATGGCGTTGGTTTACGTCAAACAACAGGAGAAACAACCCTCCAGCCTTAATTTGCGGATGGCGAACAATCATTTGACGAAGGCGTTGAAACTTGACCCCAAAGACCCTACCGCCCTCGAAGCACGCAAGCAGATTACTCATATCATGGCGCGATCGGGAGAGGGTAAGGGCAAACCGAAAACGAAACCGCCGAAAAAATCCGATCGCGGCGGCGGTGGGTTGTTCGGACTCTTTGGGGGGAAGAAAAAATAACCCAATCTTAACTTGCTTTCGTGACCAAAGATTGAGGGTTTCAAGCCCCGCCCTTTTAGGGCGGCATTTGAATGCTAAACTGAAGTCAGTCCGGTGCCGGGTGATTCGTCGGTAGCCCAGCCCGTAAAGGGTCTTTAACGACCATTGCGACACCGGTGCTGAGGTGCGAGAGACCTCTTTAAAAACGCAAGCACTCAAAAGAGTCGCGAGACCCGAAAAGTCGAGCATTTGCTCAAATACTTTCTAACGTACCGTGGGGCGCACGGAAACGTAAAGCCTGGGGAGATCAGACCTCTGGGGTCTTCAGCCATTGTCTTAAAAGCATCCAGTCGGAGAGTTGAAGGGGAATGGGTTCGAGTCAGCAAGTTGGCTTCTGGAGATTTAAAGGTGGATCGACGAACCAGGAATCCTCCTGCCTTCAGGCGGGGGAGAACGTCAACCTCCACCCCTGAGAATAAAGATCGACCAATTTCACGATTGCGTCGGATTTGGCAATTGCAACGGCGAACCAACATGACCGTACACCAACCTCCGGCCGGGGCGCGGGATTTACTGCCCCTCGATGTTACACAGAAACAGTGGATCGAACGACGCCTACAGGACGCTTTTCGGCGTTGGGGCTATCATCGGATTATTACTTCGACCCTGGAACGACTCGATACGCTTATGGCAGGGGGCGCCATCGACCGCTCGACGGTGATGCAGTTCCCCGACCCCGACGATGAAATGTTGGGGCTGCGTCCGGAGTTGACGGCTTCGATCGCTCGGGCTGCGGTGACGCGGATGGCGGAGTTATCTCTCCCGCAACGACTTTATTACAACGCCAACGTTTTTCGCCGCAATCGCTCTAAGGCTTACGGCGGACAGCAGGAATTCTATCAAGCCGGGGTCGAACTCCTCGGCATTGATGGGGCGATGGCTGATGTGGAAGTGTTGCTATTGCTGGTTGACTGTTTGCGAAGTGTGGGGTTGCAACGCTGGACGCTGGTGTTGGGAGAGGCGGAACTGACACGATCGCTCCTCGACCCGTTTCCGGAGGCTCAACGCGATCGCGTGCGCGAGGCCATCGCTGGGCTCGATCGCGTGGCGGTGGAAACGATGGACTTGTCGCCGCAATTGCGCGATCGCGCTCTGATGTTGTTCGATTTGCGCGGACGTCCCAAGGATGTTTTACAGCGCTTGGCGACCCTCGACCTCGACGACGACCGACGCCGCGTCCTCGATAATCTTAAGTCGATCGTCTCCCTCGTTGAAGCGATCGACCCAAAACTTCTCGAGTCGGTGGTTCTCGATTTGAGCCTCATCGAAACCTTTAATTACTACACGGGGATCGTCTTTGAGGTGGTCTGCGAGTGCGACTCGGGAACTCGCCTCCTCGGTAAAGGCGGACGCTACGATCGCCTTTTGGAACTCTACGACCCCCAAAATCGCCGCTGTCCCGGTATCGGCTTTTCTCTCAATTTGGAAGATTTACAACAAACGCTGTTGACGGGCGATCGGCTCCCTACAAACACCCCCGCCAGCGATTGGTTGGTCGTCCCTTCGACTCCCAGAGCGCAAGGGACGGCTTTCTCCTGCGCTCGCCAGTTGCGGCAAGACTCCCAGGTGGTACGGGTGGAGTTACTCCTTGAGGACTTCTCTGACAGCGATGAGGTGCGAGAGTACGCTCGCCGTCGCCGTATTTCCCATTTGGCTTGGGTCACGGAACAGGGTGAGGTACAGCGAGAAACTCTCGAGCCTTGACATCGGGAGGGCGTTAGGCGATGAGGGCGTAACGGGGTTGCTATTCACCCCGTTACGCCCTCGAATTGTTCTAGATTTAAAATGTTGACTAAAAAATCAAGTAAGTTGATATATTTTTATTATCCTAGATTACTCTCAAAGTATCAGAAAAATTCACCGAAGTCAAGTTTTAAAAATGCCGCGAGCGACTCGGATTCGCCACAGAGAGCGTTAGGCGACGACGGTTAAACGGGGTTCGGTTCCCGCTGCTAACCCCGTTATGCTGCCGCCGAACTTGACAATTTTCTCAATATATGATATAGAGGCAGCAGAAATTCGCTCTCCTGGTATTAAGGCGGGAATTCCAGGGGGGTAGGGACAAACGATTTCAGCACAAATGCGATCGATACTATGTTGTAACGGAACGGTTTCGGTGGCGGAAAAATGCGCGTCTCGGGGGGATAACGCCAACAGCGGAATCGGTGGAAACGTCACGGAAGAGACGGGTTCGGTGTTGTGGGGAAGGCGACGGAGTGAGTCGAATCCCCTGACGAGTCGATCGATATCTTCGAGGCTATTTCCTAGAGTAATAGCAAAGGTCAAATGTTGCAGTTCGGGGAGTTCGCAGGTGACGCCGAACTGTTCGTGAAGGGATTCGTCGGCGGTATATCCGGTAAATCCCCAGTTGGCGACGCTGACGGTGAGGCGAGTGGTGTCGAAGGGTGGGGAAGTCTCGAAAATCTCTAAATCGGGAAGTTGCGACAGTCGTTGTCTGGCGAGTTTGGCGAGGGTTAAAGTCTGTTGGAGTAAGTCGAATCCTTCGGTGGCGATTTGATGTCTGGCGGTGTCGAGACTGGCTAGAAGTAAGGCGTTGGGACTGGTAGATTGGACGAAGGATAACGCGCGATCGATCCGTTTGGCTTCGACACGATTTCCCTTCAAGTGCAACATCGACGCCTGAGACAGCGCACTGAGGGTTTTATGGGTCGATTGAACCACGATATCGGCGTCGGCGTCGAGAGCGGATTTCGGGAAATTTGGGTGAAAGTGGAAATGTGCGCCGTGCGCTTCGTCTACGATCAGGGGGAGGTTACGGCGGTGACAGAGTTGAGAAATTGCTTCGATATCGCTACAAACGCCGTGATAGGTAGGAGAAACAACTAAAACGGCGCAGATGTCGGAATGTTGGTTTAAGGCAAATTCTAGAGTTTCTGGAGTCGTTTTGAGGGCGATATTCCAATGGGGATGGTATTCGGTTTCGACGAATATCGGAACCGCTCCCGCGAGAATCGTTCCCGAAATCACCGATTTGTGAACGTTGCGGGGGAGAAGGATTTTATCGCCAGGGGAACAGGTGGCGAGGATAGCGGCGATAATTCCGGTGGTAGAACCGTTGGCGAGAAACCAGGTTTGAGATGCACCGAAGGCGTCGGCGGCGAGATGTTGCGCCTCTTGGATGACGCCGTCGGGATTGAAGAGGTTATCGAGTTCGGGAAGTTCGGGTAAGTCGGCTTGGAAAACAGTGTTTCCCCACCAGTTTTTAAGGAGTTTGGAAATTCCCCTTCCCTGTTTGTGTCCTGGTAGGTAAAAGGCGGCGTTGAGACGTTGAGATTGTTGTTTTAAGGCGTTAAGAAATGGGGTTTGGTGTTGCACGCTGTCCGGATTTTTGAGGTTTTTCAATCTCGAGTTATTAAATTATGTCAAGCAATCGGTATAATCCGAAATTTTAGTTATAAAAGATATAGCAATCCTAAGTCAATTGTGGCAATTCATAGAAGTGAAACTCAAGATCGAACGAAGATCGGATTGTCTCTAGATCTGTCTCTAGATCCCCGGCATCTTGGAGATGCCGGGGATCTCGCACAGCCCTGGATCGATCGGGGATTTGGCCACGAATCATTTCCTATGGCTATAGAAACACCCGATTGCAACAAGTAACTTTAGGTTGTTTTTTTAATCCTAGAGTTTTAAAAGTTACTTTTTGCAGCCAAACTTGAAGATTTTCTAACCTGATTTATTTCAGCCGCTCGAACAGCCAATTCCAGAGTTTCCCAATCCACAATTCAACTTTCAACATCACTCGATCGAGCCATTCTAACACTACTTCTAACGGGTGTTTCACATAACTGGAATCTTCCACTTGCGCCTCGAGCCAATCGGGATGGAATTCTGGCGCGTTGGAAGCCTTAGCGTTAGCAGAATTGATAGAGTCTCGAGTTCGAGACACTGTCGCTGTTTTCGGGGATTCGATCGCTCCCGTTTCCGTTTGACGCCGAACTTGACGCGATTGGCGAGTTTGGAGATTTCTCGATATGGAGGTTTGAGTTTTGGAATTGTGAAAGTTCGAGGTTTGAGTGTTTGAATTTTTCAATTGGGGAGTTTTAAATTTCGACGGTTGCGTTGGGAGACTTCTCGATTTCGCACCGTTCGATGGGGAAACTTGAGATTGACGAGAAGGAGATTGAGGCGATGCTACGGATTTCGGCGTCAATTCTGCTGTTTCCGTCGTCGAAATCGTCGTTTCGCGATTCGGGAACGAGGGTTTTGTCAGAGAACCTGTCGCCATCCAACGATCGATCTGTTGGGAAATCTGACGGAATGGATTTGACGGTTTTCCTTCCGGTAACGCCGTCGGGGATTCCACTTGGGAAAATTCGGCTTCTCGAGAGGAAGAAACTGACGTTTCGGAACTTTCAATTTCAAAATTCCAGGGATCGGGTACTGGAGACGCCGTCGGAGTGGCGAAGGATTTTCGCGGCGGTTGGCTGGGAACGTTTAAAGGATCGTCGAAATTGAAGAAGTAGGCGATCGCAGCTTCGATAAGGGCGCCTACTCGTTCGTATACGGTAGACTCGTCTAAGGTGGAATCGTCAAGTCTCAAGTTAAAGGTTGGAATTTGGGAAGGTTGAGATGCGATCGCACGGGTTCCGGGTAAGGCTGCGGTTTCGGAAAAACCCGACAGCCAAGGATCGACTTCTGAAAACTCTGGATTTTGGGGATTGAGAAACTTCCGATTTTCTGACGGCGAATTCAGAGTCTCTTCAACACCCAATTCGGAACTTCGGAATTTGCCCTCGCCGAAAAAGTAATCGATCGCCGCTTTGAGGATATGACGCAACTTCTCCAACGGCGGTTCGGGAGATTCGGCGATGGGGAGGAAATACTCGCTTTCTAAGGTGGCGAGACGACGATCGATCTCGTACACTGCCTGAGATGAAACGATCGCTCGGGTGTCGGAGTTTGTAAATTCTGAATTTACGGTTGTCGCCGGAAGTGCAGCTTCGTTAAACCAATTGAGACGACGGGCGATCGCACTCCCTCGAACCCACGTCATCAGTCGATCGAAGTTGTTTCTAGATTTTGATTTGACGGGTGGCGAAGACAGCGACGGCGACAACTGCGGAATTCGAGACAGTTCTGCTACAACGCAGTTCTCGAGTTGTTGTTGTTTTTCCGGGGAGAGAGGTTCGAGAATGCGATTTTCTGCGGCGACGAGAACCAGTTTTCCGTCTTGGCGAGAACTGGCAATTCCGCAAACGGGCGTTTCGCTAACTTCTAATCGATCGAGGGTTTCTAAAACGCTACGAACCGGGGTGTCGGATTGTGGTAACGCCTCCGCCGTCGCCGCCGAACCCGACGCTACTTGTCGATCGCTACCTCTGGCGGTTTGGAAAATGGCGTAAACCGGATACAGCAGGGTTTGTGTGGCGGTTTGTACGGCGAACTTGGCGTGACGAAAGGCTTTGGCTGCGGCGTCGCCAAATCGCAAGGTGCGATCGGCGATAAAGTTAAACAGGCGACTTTGGTAAGGACCGGTGTAAGCAGACACGATTCCGACTCCCCGTAGTTCGGTTATCCCTTTATTTTACCGTTCAACGGGAACCTTCGGAACGCAAGGCATTGGGAGAGTCCGGTAAAACACCCGCTTCGATATCGTCGCCGAAAATCTCGAAGGTGTACTCCCATAGCTGAGGGTTGCTGATTAAGTGTCGATAGTGGGGATCGTCGGCGAACTGTTTCCAGCGATGGCGTACTTTCATTTTGGAGGGGTTTCCGTGATGTTGAAGTCCGTCGAAGGAACTTCCGCCGCCGCAACCACTCACTTGGTTTAATCCGCGATCGCAAAATTTCAATCCCAAACGTTCGGCGATATGTTTTCGGTACGCCCTATTTTTCGTCCAGCGATTGTAATTGATACAGACTTTTTGAGAACTGAGATAGTTCGTTTCTCCCCTGAATTCTCGAGCGTGTTCGATCCATAAATCGACTAAGGTTTTTTGACGATCGCGCAGCGATAGCATATTGCTTTTGAATCGACTAGCCAACCAATTAAATGGGTCTCGCAAAATCAAAACATCCTGTCGGACGTTGCTTTTGCCTACATATAAGTCTCTATTTTTCTCGAACCGGGGATGGCAAATTTTAGGAAGGCTACAATCTTCATGGTTGTACACTAACAACGCTTTGGGCGTGAAGTTGCCAATATATTCTCCTTTATACCGTTGGATGGCGTCTTGGTATTCAGGAAAATGCTCCTCAAGATTTTGATATTTGTTCCGATAGGGATTTTCTCCAGGTTCTACGTTGTTGAGATGCCACACTTCCCCTTCGACTTGCGATCGCAGCCAGTTGATGATGGCGTGGTTGCCAATTCGACGCAAACCTACAACGCGAATTTCGGTTTGGTTGACGATGGGAGCGGTTTCCCTTTGGTATGCAAGGCGACACAGTTGGTCTTCGAGATGATTTCTGACGAGACGTTTCGTTCGTCGAAATGCCAGTCCGGGCTTTTGAATGGCTTTGATAACGAGAGGGCGATCGGACATGATTTTACAAAGCTATACAGCAATATTTTTTAGCGGTTACATTCTGTTTTTATCCAAATCAAACCGTTATCATCAATGAAATCAGAGCGATTCTAGCTTAAGTATACTCAATTTTTCTGGATTCAGACAGGAATTTTGCCTCGCTTAAAAATTGAGGACATCGCTGAATTTTCAACTTGTTATGACGGGCAAGGGTGACGAAGCGATCGTATTTGAAGTTCCCGTCTGTTTCGCGATAGGATACAATCGACTCGAAATTTGATGGAAACAGCCAGTGGAAAGACTCGCACAGGCGATCGCGCGGTTAAAACAACTTTGTCGCCTCGATATTTTAGAGAATTGGCGATTTTGCGATACCGATATCCAAACCGAACGAGCAGTTCGTCCGGAAACTTGGCAAAATTGGCATCCCGTCACCTTGAATTCCCGGCGACATATTCCCTGGAAACGAGGAAAACGGGTTTTGTGGCTGAGTCAAACCCTCGTCGTCCCCGACTTTTTAAACGATTACGACGTGACGGGCTTGGCGTTGCGGTTGTCGCTGCGCTGGTGGGCGGAAGACGCCCAAATTTTCGTCAACAAAAGATTGGTTCGAGAAGGAGATTTGTTCGACTGTTTCGGACGAGTGTTGCTAAAGGAATCTGTCAAACCGGGCGACTGTTTTAATCTGGCGATTCGTCTCGTCAGTCCCGGTCACGACGACGGCGCCTTAGTCACCTCCGAGTTAATATACGAAGCGGAGGAAATCGACCCCGGATTTGTCGCCGACGAACTGGCCGTTTGGGGAATTTTCCAGCGAGAGGTTCGAGATTTCTCTATATATATAGATGTCATCGACTGGGAGTCATTACCGGGCGATCGCGATCGCTTCCATCGTTCTCTCTCTCGACTTCGCCAAATCCTCGAAACTGAATTTCCCAAACCTCCCCTGACAATCTCTCTTCTCGGACACGCTCACCTAGACATGGCTTGGTTGTGGCCGATATCAGAAACCTGGGACGCCGCCCAACGAACCTTCGAGTCCGTCTTGTCCCTTCAACAAGACTTTTCAGACCTGATTTTTTGCCATTCCTCCCCGGCATTGTACGATTGGATCGAAACCCACCGCCCTGACTTGTTCGCCGAAATTCAAAACCGCGTTAAATCGGGAGTTTGGGAAATTGCAGCGGGATTGTGGGTCGAACCGGAATTCAATCTCGTCAGCGGCGAATCCATCGTCCGTCAAATTCTCTACGGACAGCAATATACCCGAGAGAAATTCGGCGAAATTTCTCGCGTGGCTTGGCTTCCCGACAGCTTCGGCTTTTGCTGGCAGCTTCCCCAACTCCTCAAAGCTGGGGGAATCGACTATTTCGTGACTCAGAAACTGCGCTGGAACGATACCACTGAATTTCCTTACGAGTGGTTTCGCTGGCAGTCTCCCGATGGGTCGGAAATCCTCAGTTGGATGAGTTCTCCCATCGGACAGGATATCGACCCCCAGCAAATCGCCCGCTACGCCAAAACTTGGCAGGAGAAAACGGGATTGTCTGAAGCCCTTTGGTTGCCGGGAGTGGGCGACCACGGCGGCGGTCCGACTCGGGATATGCTAGAAGTGGCGAGACGCTGGCAGCGATCGCCCCAATTTCCCCAACTCCAGTTTTCCAAAGCCACCGATTTCCTCGATCGCCTCGCCGCCGCTTCCCCTCAACCCCCCGTTTGGCGAGACGAACTCTATCTCGAATACCATCGCGGCTGTTACACCTCTCACGGCGATCGCAAACTCGCCAACCGTCGCGGCGAAGGCGGTTTGTACCAAGCAGAGATGTTAGCCTCCGTCGCGTCGAGATTGGCGAAAGTCCCCTATCCCAAAGCCCAACTCGATCGTGCTTGGAAACTCCTGCTCTTCGACCAGTTTCACGATATTCTCCCCGGTTCCGCTATTCCCGAAGTTTTCCGAGACGCCGATCGCGCCACGCAGGAGATCGATCGCACCGTCGCTGAGGTTGTCGAAACCTCCCTAAACTCCCTCACCCAACTCCTGAAACTCCCACCACCACCGCATTCTGAGGCTGTCCCGGTATATTGTGTTAACGTCGCGGGAGGCGATCGCTCTGAAGTGGTGGTTATACAGGTTATCGACCCCAGTAAAACCTGGATAGCTCGAGATATCGAGGGTAAAACGCTGCAAAGTATATCGTTTCGCGATACATTGCGAGTTTATATTCCCAAATTACCGGAAATGGGAATTACGACCCTCTGGATCGAGCCATCCTCACTTCCGGCGCGGAATTATGACATACCCAATTATGTCATAAAACTTCAAAACACACAAATTCGCGTAAAAATTGACAAAATTACCGGAAATTTAGCTTCAATCTTTCACGTCGAAACTCAACAGGAAATCCTGAACAGTTCCGGAGGCGATCGATTACAATTCTTTGAAGATAAAGGACAATATTGGGATGCTTGGAACATCGACCCCAACTATAAAGAAAAGCCTCTCGAAGCCGCTACCTTAGAATCGATAACCTGTCTAGAATACAGCGAAATCCGTCAGCGAGTGCGTGTCGTCCAGCGATTTCGCAACTCCCGCTTTATCCGCGACTACATCCTCGACATCGACTCCCCCATCCTCAAAATCGAAACTCGCGTCGATTGGCGAGAACCCCACGTCCTCGTCAAAACCGCCTTTGGCTTGAATCTCAACGCCGAAAGCTTCACCACCGAAATGCCCTTCGGAGCGATCGCACGTCCGACGCGACCCCAAACCGAGGCCGAAAAAGCCAAATGGGAAGTTCCCGCCTTCCAATGGGCGGATCTATCGGGAGACCGATTCGGCGTCAGTCTCCTCAACAATTACAAACAGGGTTACGACGCCAAACCGAACCAATTACGACTGACCCTATTACGGGGTTCCACTTGGCCAGACCCCGACGCCGACTTCGGCGAACATCGATTTTCCTACGCCATCTATCCCCATCGTGGCGATTGGCGAGACGCCGAAACCGTCCGATGGGGATATCGCTTCAACCAACCCGTTTTCGTCCGTCTCGGAAATTCCCAAACCTCCAGCGGACATCTTCCCCCATCAATGTCTTGGTTGACCGTCAAACCCAAACACTTCATCGTCACAGCGTTCAAACAAGCTGAAGATACCTCTCGGGGCTGGATTCTGCGAGGATACGACAGTATTGGAAACGCCGCCAAAGTCGAATTCGACGGTGTTTTAGGCGGTGCGATCGCCTCTCGCGTCGATGGTTTAGAACGGGATATCGAGGGAAGCGAAAACCTCAAACCCTGGCAAGTAGCCAGTTTCCGAATCCAGCTTTAAGACTTGCTTGAATTCTAGGTTTGAAAAGATTTGCTCCTCAAAACCCCGGCATTTTCGAGATACCGGGGTTCAGATATGAGAATGACAGAACCTCTGTGTTCTCTGCGTCTGGTGTGGTGAAAATTGAAACGCTCAAAAACCGATTTTCAACTTCCCAAAAACTACGGATTGCGACCGTAAACGCAGGTATAAAACAGCAATCGATCGCGCAACTCCTCCGTCAACATTTCCGGGTCGTACCGCCATTCCCAGTTTCCTTCCGCCTTACTGGGTTCGTTCATCCTGGCATCTGCCCCGAGTCCGAACAAATCCTGTAACGGAAACACCGCTTGATTGGCGTTCGTACTCATGGCCAAGCGAATCAAATCCCAGTTGAAACCTTCGCCGCGACTACAGCCGATATAGTCCCAAACCCGTTGGTTTTCGTCCTCAGAACGCGCCTCGTACCACCCAATTGTCGTATTGTTATCGTGGGTTCCCGTATAGACCACGAAATTTTTAGAATCGTAATTAAACGGTAAATAGGGATTGTCGCGACCGGAATCGAAGGCGAAGTGTAAAATCTTCATTCCGGGGAATTTAAAATGGTCTCGCAAGGCTTCCACTTCCGGGGTAATAATCCCCAAATCTTCGGCAACGATGGGCAGTTCTCCCAACTCCTCTTTCAATCGATCGAAAAATTCGTACCCCGGCGCTTCGACCCATTCCCCGTTCATCGCCGTCTCTTCGTCGCCAGGAACCGCCCAATAGGCTTCAAATCCTCGGAAATGGTCGATACGAATCAAATCCAAGCGATCGAGAACCGCGTGGAACCGTTGCATCCACCAGCGAAAATTGGTTTTCTTCAACGCCTCCCAATCGTAAATAGGATTTCCCCAGAGTTGACCCGTCGCACTGAAATAATCTGGCGGAACCCCTGCCATCAACGAAGGTTTTCCCGTTTCCTCGTCCAAACAAAAGATATCCCGATGGGCCCAAACATCGGCACTATCGTGAGCCACGTAAAACGGAATATCGCCGAACATTTGAATGTTGCGTTCGTTGGCATATTCCTTCAACGCCGACCACTGCCGGAAAAACTCGAATTGTAGGTATTTCCGAAACTCAATTTCTGGGTGAAGCTCTTCCCGCCACTTCTTCAACGCCTGGGGATCGCGTTTCGATACCTCGTCGTCCCAGGTATTCCAACTCGTTCCGTTGTAAACCTGGGTTTTGAGGGAAATAAATAGAGCGTAATCATCGAGCCAGTGGGCTTTATCCTTGCAAAACTCGACGAATTCCTTCTGCTGGTCGGTGGTGGCGACGCTGCGGAAATTGCGGTACGACTTTTGTAACAGCGGAGTTTTCACCTGTTCGACGCGATCGTAATCCACGCGATCGCTCTCGAATTCGGGAACCTCCGCCAAATCCTCTGGTGAGAGTAACCCATCGTCACACAGCCGTTCCAAACTAATCAGCAGCGGATTTCCCGCCATCGCCGAATAGGACAAATAGGGAGAATTCCCGTATCCCGTCGGTCCGAGGGGTAAAATTTGCCAGAGTTGCTGTCCGCTTCCGGCGAGGAAATCCACGAAGCGATAGGCTTCCTGTCCTAAATCGCCGATTCCAAACCGGCCGGGAAGGGAAGTCGGGTGCAGTAAAATTCCACTAGATCTCGGAAACGGCATAACTCTCGCCACTTGCTACAAGGTTGAATTTAACACGGGATTTCTCCAGTCCGGTCAATTTTTCGGCTTAAGTTCAACATTGACGCCGTCGCAGCGTCTTTCAACTCCCGGTTCATTTCTTCATTTATGACTTACCGCAACCCCGTCCCGACTGTCGATATTTTGATTGAATTGGTCGATCGCCCTCCCGGTGCGATCGTCCTCGTCGAACGCAAAAACCCCCCTCACGGCTGGGCCATACCTGGCGGTTTCGTCGATTACGGGGAAACCGTCGAAACGGCGGCGATTCGCGAAGCCAAGGAAGAAACGGGGTTAGACGTAGAACTTATCGAACAGTTTCACGTTTACTCGAATCCCAAACGAGACCCTCGCAAACATACCCTCAGCGTCGTGTTTCTCGCCACCGCTACGGGAAACCCCCAAGCGGGAGACGACGCCAAGCATTTAGAGGTGTTTTCGGTGTGGGAACTTCCCCAAACTCTCTGTTTCGACCACGATCGCATTTTGAAGGACTATCGCCACTATCGCTTTTACGGAAAACGTCCGAGTTTGGAGGTTTGAACCCAAAAATAGCGACGTCCAAACCCCCACCTCGAAACAGGTGGAGATCGGTCAAGGACTGCAATGTAATTGTCTCGGGAAGCGAAACCCTAAAACTTCTGTGTTTTCTGTGCTTCTAGGCTGAACGTTCTCGACAATTACCTCGGTTCGGGAATCGGTTGCGGAACCGGAGTCGGTGTCGGTTGAGGTGACGGTGTGGGAATCGGTTGCGGAACCGGAGTCGGTGTCGGTTGAGGCGACGGTGTGGGAATCGGTTCAGTCGGAATGGGAGGTTTTGGCGGTTTTGGCGTGGTGATGGCGTAACACATAAAACGGGGGAGTTGTGGCGGCTTAACTCCACCTCTATCGAATCCATCGCAGTCCTGGCGTCTCTCTGTCGATAGAGATGTCGCAATTTCCCATTCCCCCTCAATCGTTAGATGTTGTCGGGCGATCTCCATTGTTAAGTTTTATAACAGAAGCGACCGTTACGACGTTACGACTACGACATCGTAAAACCTCGCTAAATTGACGCCACTCAAAGGAGTTTATTTATGGTTACGTTTGCAGAAATCGACACCAATCTCGACGCGGCGATCGAACAATTTTATCGACTTCAAACCGACCAACAATTAGCCTTACTGTGGTTTATTTATAAGGAAATGGGCGATTCGATTACCCCCGCCGCTCCCGCCACAGCCTCTCGCGATATCGCTGGAGGACTGTACGAACAAGTTCAAGCCACGCCCCAGGAAGAACAACTACAAATTATGCGGGATATTGCGAGAAAATCCAGTACGCGATTCAGTCGAGAATACGGGGCGTTAAGTGCGAATACGAAACTAGCGTTTTGGTATTACTTAGCCCAAGGAATGGACGAGGGAAGCGTTATTCCCATGCCGAAAAACTATCAACTTTCTGACCAAGCCCAAGAGTTATTTAACGCCATAGTTCGGCTGGAATTTCAACAGCAAATCACCATTTTACGGAACGCTGTGGTGAATATGGGAAGCGAACCTGCCGAAGGCGCCGCCGTGTAATCGATGGGTCGTTACACCTGGGTTGCATTCAGATTTAACACCCGTTCTTCTCGGGGAGTAGAGGCGTTTTCTGTAACGTCTCTACTCTCGTCTTTTTGTTCTTGAGAAATCGGTTTTCGAGAAATGGGTTCTCGAAACATGGCATCGGCGACGCGAGCGACATCTCTCATTTCTGCGACGTCGTGAACTCGTAAAATATCTGCTAAATTGGCGATGGCAGCGGTACAAGCCGCCGCCGTTCCCCAAACCCGATCTTTGGGATTTTGACGATCGAGGATTTTTCCGATGAAACTTTTTCGAGATACTCCTACTAACAGGGGATAGCCTAACTCGCGAAATTCCGGAAGTCGGCGCAGCAATTCCAAATTCTGCTCGTGTGTTTTGGCAAAACCAATCCCCGGATCGAGTAGAATGCGATCGGGCGATATACCGCAGGCGGTGGCTGCCGTGACGTGACGGTTTAACACTCGGCAAATTTCCCCGACTAAATCCTCGTACTGCGTTAAAGTTTGCATGGTTTTCGGGGTACCGCGCATGTGCATTAAAACGATCGGAACCTGTCGTTCTCCCACCAGGGGAAACATTTCCGAATCGGCGATTCCTCCGGTGACGTCGTTGACGATATCCGCCCCCGCATCGAGTGCGGCTTGCGCCACGTCTGCACGGTAGGTATCGATGGAAATGGGAATCGAACTGCGCGATCGCACCGCTTCGATAACGGGAACCACGCGATCGATTTCTTCCCTGACAGCCACCTCTTTCGCCCCTGGACGAGTCGATTGTCCGCCGATGTCTAAAATGTCTGCCCCCGCCGTTTCTAGCTGCTTCGCCTGGGACATCGCCGCTTCGAGATTGTCGAAATCTCCGCCGTCGCTGAAACTGTCGGGGGTGACGTTGAGAACCCCCATGATATAGGTGCGATCGCCCCAAACGAACCGACGATCGCGGACTTGCAAAACTGAACTCACTTCCATTTCTTGACTTTTCTAACCTACTTATCTAAACTTTTGGAAAGATAAGTTGTATTTTGGGTTTAAATAACAACGAATTAAATTAATATTACTAACTTAAGGGCGATTTCGTAGAACGATCCCAAACTTTTTCGTACTCTGTATCGACCCGTAACTCGTTCTGTTGGGACGCCGCCACCGCCAATCGATCGCAGCGTTCGTTTTCCGGATGTCCCGCGTGTCCTTTGACCCAGAAAAACTCAACTTGATGGCGATCGCACAACTCAAGTAACTGTTGCCACAAATCGGGATTTTTCGCCATTTCCTTCTTATTGCGCCGCCAACCGTTAGCTTTCCAGCGTTTCGCCCATCCTTGCTTCATCGCATCGACGAGATATTTCGAGTCCGAATACAGCGACACTTGACAAGGTTGTTTGAGGGCTTGCAATCCTACAATGGCGGCCATCATTTCCATGCGGTTGTTGGTGGTTTTTCGGAATCCGGCCGACAGTTCCTTCTGATGTTCGCCGTAAATCAAAAGCGTACCGTATCCGCCAACACCGGGGTTGCCGCTACAGGCGCCATCGGTGTAAATCGTAACGTGCTTGTTCATAGGTATTGTGTAAGGGTGTCGCCAAAGTTGCGAGCATCTGGTTCGTGAGAAGGTCTCTTATCAGAATGCCGATTTCTGAAAGAGCCACCCCCCGAAACCGAGTCTATCTCAGATAGCAGCTTTTTCGACTTAATTTTCCCGGTCAGCCCCTCCCAACCCCAATCTTATCGAGATCCCGAGTTTTTCGGACGGCTTCTCTAATTTTCCGGCTTTAATGTTCCGGCTTAGAAAATATCGTCAAAACGATCCGAAACAGTAGGTGATGGTGTCCCTGACACCGCCAACCGATGGGTTTGGCGAAATCTTCCCGCTGCAACTTTGTATACAACCGCAAGCCACCGGGAGACACCGGATAGATAGAATTGTCGCCGAAGCCTGGAAAGGGAAGATAATCGACCCAATAAAACCGTCCCCCGGGTTTCAACAGGCGATCGATTTCCGCGATCGCCACCTCGGGGCGAGGATAGTGCAGAAAGCTGACGGTACAAAATACCGCGTCGAACTGTTCGGCGTCAAAGGGGAGACGTTCGACGTTTCCCACCTCGAAGTCAAGGCGATCGCCAAAGGCGTTTCGCTTCCGGGCTTGTTGTATCATTTCCGAAGACAGATCGAGTCCCGTTCCCTGCAAATCGGGATAGGTTCTCGCGAGGCGATCGAGCAATCGTCCCGTTCCGCATCCCAAATCCAGAACCCGAGGCGACGGCGGAAGTTCGACAAACTCCAACAGTCGTTGGTGAACCGCCTGATACACCACCGTCGTCAGCAAAAAATCGTAATTAGACGCCCAGATATCGAAGAACTGACGTTTTCCCTCGAAGAACGAAGAAGTCATCCAAATTTCCGTTCGATAGAGTTAAACGAACCCAAATTCACGCAGGTTTCCTGTCTCTATTTTAAGTCGAAGCGGTCAGCAACGGCAGCACGGTAACAGTTGGCGACGGTTCTCGAAAATTTTGAGTCCTTTGCCCCGCCCGAGAAGGGCGGCTTTAACTTAACATGGTAGACTCGAACGGGGTGGGAAAACGAACTCACGAAAAGCCAGTTAGTCAGTTTGCCTAACACTCCAATCGACTTGAACTTTTGGCGGTGGGACACACCGTTTCAGTCTGTGGAGCGAACATGAGACTTGAAAGGCATTGTGACCTCGAAAGCAGTTGCGAAAAACCCGCAAGGGACAGAAGCAGGAACCCAGAGCGTGAGGTTTGGGAATCACTGTCCTTCCCGGGCGGTGAGGAGGTTAAGGATACTGCTTTGCTCGATCGCCTCGATTCAACCGGATTCGGCTGTCAGTCTTGCGTGTTAGTCGTCGAATCGGACGTCACCCTCGCCCAACGGATCGCCCTAGACTTGAAAGAGGGAGGATACAATCCGATTGTCGCCCACGACGCCAACAGCGGTTTGACGCAAGCGGACGAGGTGCAACCGGGACTGATCGCCATCGATCGCATTTTACCGGGAAATTCCGGGCTGTGGCTGTGCAAACACCTTCGCAGTACGGGACATCGCGTTCCCATTTTGATGCTTCTCGCCAGCGATACCGTCGACGATCGCGTGGCTTGTTTGGAAGCGGGGGCGGACGATTACGTGATGAAACCCTATTCCGGCGAGAAATTCCTCGGCATGGTGGAATTTTACTTGAAACCGGAACGTCAGGATACCAACCAATTGCGATTTGTCGATTTGGTTTTGGATTTATCCTCTCGTCAAGCCATGAGAGGCGGACGGGCGATCGATCTCACCATGAAGGAATTCGAGTTACTCAAGTTTCTCATGGAGCATCCCCGAGAAGTTCTCACCCGAGAGCAAATCCTCGAAAACGTCTGGGGATACGAATTCATGGGCGAGTCGAACGTGATTGAAGTGTATATTCGCTATCTCCGCCTAAAAATCGAGAACGAAGGCGAAAAACGCCTCATCCAAACCGTTCGCGGCGTCGGTTACGTCTTGCGAGACAGCTAACGGAGTTGATGAGGTGAGGGGATGAGGGAGAAACTGTTACCTGTTCGCTGTAAAAAAGGAGTCGTTCCGAAACGGAACGACTCCTTTACAATTAAAACGGGCTAGGAGGGATTCGAACCCCCGACACCGTGGTCCGTAGCCACGTGCTCTAGTCCACTGAGCTACAAGCCCTTTCGTGAGGCGCAAGCAGCGCTCGTCACTAGATTTACATCTTAACAGAGATTTCTGGATGAGACAACCCCCCGAACCCAAAAAAAATCTAACGCATCTCGACGAGGGCGGAGACGCCCGCATGGTGGACGTTTCAGAGAAATGGCCGACGGTCAGAGAAGCGATCGCCGCCGGAGTCATTCGCATGAAGCGGGAAACCCTCGAGGCGATCGAATCGGGAAACGCCCCCAAAGGAGACGTTCTCACCACCGCCAAACTGGCCGGAATCCTCGGTGCCAAACAAACGGCTCAACTGATTCCCCTGTGTCATCCGCTTCCGTTGACGAAAATTGACGTGCGAATTACCCCCGATTGGGAAATTCCGGGGTATCGCCTCGAAGCCACCGTCAAAACCAAAGCGGAAACGGGGGTAGAGATGGAAGCCCTCACCGCCGTCTCCGTCGCCGCCCTCACGCTGTACGATATGGCCAAAGCCCTGGAAAAAACGATGGAAATTGAAGGGATTCGTTTAGTGAAGAAAACTGGCGGAAGGGGAGAGGGGGGGATGATGAGGTGATGGGGGGATGAGACCGTTGTTATCAAGGTTTAAGGGTCAATTATGTTAATTCCACCTGGATTCGAGCAAAAATCGATCGAAACGTCCCTCGGACGTATGGCGTATTACACGGCGACGGGGGAAATGTGGGCGATCGCACAGTCGGAAACCGCCTCGCCCACCCTCGTGTTTCTCCACGGTTTGGGGGGCGGTTCTTCGGCTTACGAATGGTCGAAAGTCTATCCCGCCTTTGCGTCGCGATATCGGATTCTCGCGCCGGATTTGATTGGCTGGGGGCGATCGAACCACCCGGAACGAGACTATAAGCCAGAAGATTACATTAAAACCATCGGTGAGTTTTTAGAACAAACCTGTGAGGAACCCGTGACCGTTATCGCCTCCTCCTTAACGGCGGCGTTTACCATCCGGGCGGCGATCGATCGTCCCGAACTCTTTAAATCCCTGATTCTCACCAATCCCAGCGGCTTGTCCGATTTCGGCAACGACTACAAAAACAGCTTTTTCGCCCAACTGGTGAAAACCCCCATACTCGATCGACTCCTGTATACCACGGCGATCGCCACTCCCGGCGGAATCCAGTCGTTTCTCGAACAACGTCAGTTCGCCCAACCCAAGCGAATTTACAACGAAATCGTCGAAGCCTATCTCGAATCCGCCACGCAGCCAAACGCCGAATACGCCGCCTTGTCCTTCGTTCGCGGTGACTGCTGCTTCGACTTAGCCCGATATATGCCTCAACTCACCGTTCCCACCGCCATGCTCTGGGGCAAACAAACCCAGTTCGTCAGTTACGAGGTGGGGAAACGTCTGGCCGACCAAGCCCGCGACGCCGTTCAACAGTTTGAAGTCCTCGAAGACGTGGGTTTGACGCCCCAGCTAGAACTACCCGCCGTTACCATTGGAATCATCGAGGGATTTTTGCAGGAGTTGGCAACGAATTCTTAACAATGGTCGATCGACGAGCGATTTTGGAGTCTCGCTGATAGTATCGTAGGAAGACGGAAGCAAGAGAAGGCGATCGGCATGGTCAATCCCACTCCCCCCGAACCTCCCTCCTCCCGGCGCGTCACTCGCGACGAGTGGATGGCGATTTTTATCGCTCTCGGCGTCATGGGTGGTATTGGAGCTTGGGTCGCCAATCGGGGCGATCGCGCCTGGACGATCGACCGGTCTCCCTCACAGGCGATCGAAACGGCGACCGAATCGCTCCAGACGGGAGCGTTAGAGAGTCAATCCGACGCCGAGGCGGAAACGGGGCTGTTTTCCTTCGATTTCGCCGGTGAGTCCTCCGAAGCCCCCAACGGCGAAACGGAGGCCCGAGTCGAGCGGGAAACCGCCTCAGCGGCTTCGCTCGAGCCGGTCGATGGCGAACCTTCTTCGACTCCCGTCTCCGACCGGAGGACTGTTCGAGAAGCCATCAGCGAGAGGGAGGACGAAACCGACGAAACCGCTCGCGAGACCGAACCCGCCGCGACCGCATCTCCGACGCCGGCCACAGGCGAGACGACCGAACCCGCCGCGACCGCATCTCCAACGCCGGCCACAGCCCCCCCGCCTCCAGCCCGAGTCGATCCGAACTTACCGGAAGCCGAAACCCCGGTAAACTTTACAGACGTTCCCGAAGGCTACTGGGCGAAACCCTACATCGACGCCATGTCCGCCCGGAACCTCGTCGAAGGCGTCGAAGGAAATCTCTTTCTTCCCGAAACAGCCGTCACCCGAGCGCAGTTCGCCGCCTTAGTCGAACAAGTCTTTGAAGAACGGAACGCCACCCGAGACCCCATTGACTTTAACGACATCTCTAACCAATACTGGGCGGTCGATGCCATTAACGAAGCCGTGCGACTGGGATTTCTAAAAGGCTATCCCGGTCAGAAGTTCCAACCGGACAAACCCGTGACGCGCTTTGAAGTGTTGCTGTCGTTGAGTTCCGGATTAGGGTTCGAGACCCCGGAAAATCCCGACGCCGTTTTAGCCGCCTACGCCGATGGGGATACCGTTCCCCAGTGGGCGAAAACCGCCGTGGCCGCCGCCGCCAACGCCGGATTGCTGGACGCCTATCCCAACCAAGGCCAGCTCGATCTCGATCGCAGTGCTACCCGAGCCGACGTCACAGCCATGACCTACCGCGCCCTCGTACAAGCCGGAGAAGCCGAACCGCTCGACTCGGCGAATCCTTGAATCCGTAGTCAGATCGGGAATCGTGCCGAATTTTACAGAATCGATCGAGATCGACACTGCGTATCCCGTCGCGCTTTCCGATAATATAGGACAGGACTAGCGCGAGCCAGTCCGAGTCAAACGGTTGTGTCGGTTGTCTGAAACGGGGAACCCACCGAATACTCGGAAGTGCCTCAGTTGAGTTCGGACTGTGGCTGCGCCAACTATCGAGGACGTAACAGATGAGTCAAGAAACAGTTTTTGAAAAAGTAAAAAGCATTGTCGCCGAGCAACTCGAAATCGACGATTCCGACAGCATTAAACCCGAATCCCACTTCGCCAACGATTTGGGAGCCGATTCCCTCGACGTCGTAGAATTGGTGATGGCGTTAGAAGAAGAATTCGATATCGAAATCCCTGACGAAGACGCCGAAAAAATGGAAACCATCCAAGCTGCCGTCGATTACCTCTGCGAAAAATCCCCCGCAGCCAAAGCCTAAAAACAACGGTTGTCCGCGATCGCCAGGGCTGAGTTCTAAGGAGTTGCTGTCCCGACTCGTCTCAGTTCTCGATCGCTCCTCTGTTTTCCCCTTTTGGGTACAAGGAATTTGTTGGGTGTAAAATCCCTCGACACTGACTGACATCATGACAAACTTCAAACCGAAACGTGTTGTGGTAACAGGTCTCGGTGCTATCACGCCGATTGGCAACACTGCTGAAGAATTTTGGCAGGCGGCGATCGATGGGCGTAACGGCATCGGGCCGATTACCCATTTCGACCCCTCCAAACACGCTTGTCGCATCGCCGGAGAAGTCAAAGGGTACGACCCCCACGACTATATCGATCGAAAAGAGGCGAAACGCATGGCGCGTTTCGCTCAGTTTGCGGTGTCAGCCAGTCAGCAAGCACTTGCCGACGCAAACTTCACCATCGACGACTTGAACGCCGAACAAATCGGCGTCATCATCGGCACCGGCGTCGGCGGGCTGAAAGTGATGGAAGACCAGCAGGAAACCTACCTCAACCGCGGTCCTTCTCGCGTCAGCCCCTTCACCGTTCCCATGATGATCGCCAACATGGCCGCCGGACTGACTGCTATTCACACCGGCGCCAAAGGTCCGAACTCCTGCCCCGTGACTGCCTGTGCCGCTGGTTCCAACGCCGTGGGAGACGCATTTCGTCTGATTCAGCAAGGCTACGCCCAAGCCATGTTGTGCGGCGGAACCGAAGCCGCCGTGACCCCGCTGGCGGTGGCCGGATTTGCCTCGGCTAAAGCCCTCTCGACGCGCAACGACGATCCCAGTCGCGCCAGCCGTCCCTTCGATGCGGAACGCGACGGATTCGTGATAGGCGAAGGATCGGGAATTCTTCTGCTCGAAGAACTCGAGTTCGCCTTGAGTCGAGGTGCGAAGATTTACGGCGAAATCGTCGGCTACGGTATGACCTGCGACGCCTATCACATGACTTCCCCCGTTCCTGGCGGTGCCGGCGCCGCTCGCGCGATTCAGTTGGCCCTCAAAGATGCCGGACTGACTCCCGAACAAGTCAGCTACGTGAACGCTCACGGAACGAGTACCGCTGCCAACGATCGCACCGAAACCGCTGCGATGAAAACCGCCCTCGGAGAAGAATGCGCTCGTCGAATTGTCGTCAGTTCCAGCAAGTCCATGACCGGACACCTGTTAGGGGGCGCTGGCGGTATCGAAGCGGTTCTGTCCGTGTTGAGCGTCGCCCGCGATCGCGTGCCGCCGACGATCAACCTGGAAAATCCAGACCCCGACTGCGATCTCGACTACGTTGCTAACCAAAGTCGATCGCAAACGGTGAACGTAGCCCTGTCGAACTCTTTCGGCTTCGGCGGACACAACGTCACCCTCGTGTTTAAAAAATACGAATAAGATCGCCGCAACCGGTGCAGCAGACTCGTTTCGAGTTGCCTCTTGCCCCTCGATCCCCATAATGGGATGATGGGGACGATAGAACTTTGTCCGGTATCGCGATCGAGTTCGTTGAGACCGCCCGCTCGGGCTTTAGCGATGCGATCGCAGCGGCGAAACCTCGAAACCGTTTAATCGAACTTTCGTGCGAAACGGCACGTCGAATCGGTGTATCGCTGGCGACTCGAAACCGCACGGAGCGCCCTCGGAATCTCGGAAATGTCTCGAATTTCGATCGCCCCAGCGGTGGCGAACGTCCTGCCAGCCTTATCAATAAAACTGCGAGATCGAATCGATGTGAAATCGGGAAAGGTCTTGGGGAGTTTTGGGGAAAACCGGGCGCCCATGCCTGAAAAAAACCCGAAAACCTCTCCCAAACCGACAGACCTGCATCCCATTTTTCATAACTCTTAGGAACCAACAAACGGGTCGTACCCAGCCTCGAGCAAACCGTTGTCAAGAAGATAGAAACTATGGCCGTAGCCACCCAATCCCTCGAAGAACTCTGCATTAACGCCATTCGCTTTCTCGCCATCGACGCCGTGGAGAAAGCGAAATCCGGCCACCCCGGTTTACCGATGGGCGCAGCGCCCATGGCCTTCGTGCTGTGGGATCGCTTCATGCGGTTCAACCCCAAAAACCCTCAGTGGTTCAACCGCGATCGGTTCGTCCTCTCCGCCGGTCACGGCTGTATGCTGCAATACGCCCTGCTCTACCTGACGGGCTACGATAGCGTCGGCCTCGACGATCTCAAATGCTTCCGTCAGTGGGGATCGGCCACGCCGGGACACCCGGAAAACTTTGAAACCCCCGGCGTAGAAGTCACCACCGGCCCCTTGGGACAGGGGATCGCTAACGCGGTGGGTCTGGCCATGGCTGAAGCGCACCTGGCCGCTCGCTTCAACAAACCCGATTGCCCAATTGTCGATCACTACACCTACGTCATCCTCGGCGACGGCTGCAACATGGAAGGCGTCTCCGGCGAAGCTTGCTCTCTGGCCGGACACTTAGGGCTGGGCAAACTGATCGCCCTCTACGACGACAACCACATCTCCATCGACGGTTCTACCGATATCGCCTTCACCGAAGACGTATCGAAACGCTTTGAGGCTTACGGCTGGCACGTTCAGCACGTGGAAAACGGCAACACCGACCTCGATGCCATCGACAAAGCCATCGAAGCCGCCAAACAAGTGACGGACAAACCGTCCTTGATTAAAGTCACCACCACCATCGGCTACGGCTCTCCCAACAAAGCCGACACCGCTGGCGTCCACGGGGCTGCCTTGGGGTCTGACGAAGTGGCCGCGACTCGCGAAAACCTCGGTTGGGATCGCGAACCCTTCGACGTTCCCGAAGACGTACTGTCTCACTTCCGCAAAGCGGTCGATCGCGGCGCCAACGCCGAGCAAGAGTGGAACCAACTGCTCGAAACCTATCGCAGCAAGTACGCCAACGACGCCGCCGAATTCGAGCGGATGCTGCGCGGCGAACTGCCTCAAGGATGGGATGCCGACCTGCCCAGCTTCACCCCCGACGACAAAGGTATGGCAACCCGCAAGCACTCTCAAGCTTGCCTCAACGCCATCGCCCCCAACCTGCCGGAACTCGTTGGCGGTTCGGCAGACTTGACCCACTCCAACCTCACTGAACTTAAGTGTTCCGGTAACTTCCAAAAAGGTCAGTACGAAAACCGCAACCTGCGTTTCGGCGTGCGGGAACATGGCATGGGTGCCATCTGTAACGGTATCGCCCTGCACAACTCCGGCTTGATTCCCTACTGCGCCACCTTCTTGGTCTTCGCTGACTATATGCGGGCGGCGATTCGCCTGTCGGCGTTGTCCGAAGCCGGTGTGGTTTACGTGATGACCCACGATTCCATCGCTCTGGGCGAAGACGGTCCGACTCACCAACCCGTCGAAACTCTGGCGTCCCTGCGGGCAATCCCCAACCTGGTGGTGATTCGTCCGGCAGATGGTAACGAAACCTCTGGCGCCTACAAAGTGGCCGTAGCCAACCGCAAGCGTCCGACGCTGATGGCGTTCACCCGTCAAGGACTGCCCAACTTGGCGGGAAGTTCTGCCGACCAAGTGGCTAAGGGCGCTTACGTCCTCTCCGATTGCCAAGGTACTCCCGATCTGATTCTGATCGGTACTGGTAGTGAAGTCTCGCTCTGCGTGGAAGCGGCTGAGAAACTGACCGCTGAAGGTAAGAAAGTGCGCGTCGTCTCTATGCCCTCCTGCGAACTGTTCGAGGAGCAAGAGGAAGCCTATCGCGAATCCGTGCTGCCGAAAGCGGTCACCAAGCGTCTCGTGGTGGAAGCGGCAACCCGCTTCGGTTGGGAACGCTACATTGGTGCTGAAGGCGACATGGTGAGCATCGATCGTTTCGGTGCGTCCGCTCCCGGCGGCACTGTGATGGAGAAATTCGGCTACACCGTCGATAACGTTCTCGCTAAAGCGAAAGCTGTTTTAGGATAAGTTTCCTTGGCGGCTAGAGTTCTGGTGAAGTACCCGACGCTGATGCTTTGCATACAGCGCGGGCTTCCAGTTTCACCGGCCAGTGCCGCCACCGAGCGAACCCAGTTTTGGACTTACCCAGCCTCTGAAGGTTTGGCTTGCCGCAAGCGACAGCCCTGACTCCCGTAACGCATCGCGTTACCCTGGCAGCAACCCGTCTTCCACAGGTCGATATTTGTTGCTTGTTTCCTTTTGGGCTTACGGATACCGGCCAGTTGAAGGAAACCGCTTTCCCGAGCTGCCGATCTATCTGCGGCAAGAGTCCAAGCTCTACTTTGAAGTTAGCCTGTCTGTTCGATACGGTCGGGCGGGTGCACCGCACCACCTCGATTATACCTTGCCGCTCGGCTATCCCAAGCGTCGCCGACCCTATCGGCTACGGCGCGGGGCTTCCCGCCGAGGGAGCTAAAAGCCCCGGTATCTTCGCGATACTGGGGCTTTTGCCGCGAACAGCCAACAGTTGCTTCCCTATCACCTCCTCATCCCATCACCTCTCTTGCGTTAGTCTGGGTGTAGATTGAATTCGACTGTTTCAATGGCCAAACGTAAATCTAATCGCGATCGCCTGGTGTATTCGGAGTTCGGTAACGACGCCACGGCTCGAGTACCGGATGAGGTGCGGGAACTGCCCCCGCAACAGCAAAATTTGCGCGTGCAGGCGACGCGCAAGGGACGTAAGGGAAAAACGGTTACTGTGGTGACGGGGTTTCAGGCGAAACCGGAAACGTTGAAGGCGCTGTCGAAAGACCTCAAGAGTAAGTGCGGGGCTGGGGGTGCGGTGAAAGATGACACGATCGAAATTCAAGGAGAGTTGGTCGATCGCGTCGTGGCCTTTTTGAAAGAGAAAGGCTATCCGGCTAAGCGCAGCGGCGGTTGACACCCGTTAAAATTCCAGCATTTCCCGCAGTAAATCTGCTTGTTTTTGAGCTTGCGTGTCGTTGGGATTCAAGCGAGCCGCTTCTTCAAAGGCTTCTAATGCCTGTTGGTATCGGTTGAGTTTGACGAAGACGATGCCCATGTTATACCAAATGTTGTAGTCGTTGGGTTGCAACTGCGAGGCGTAGCGCAGTACCGTCAGGGCGTCTTCGTAGCGTCCGACTTGTTCGAGGACGGCGCCGAGATTATCGAGAAGGATAGCGCATTCGGGAGCGCGATCGACCTCTTGGCTGCCTTCGTGACAGCCTCGCATCTGAACCGCCAGGGAACAGGCGTCGATCGCATCAACGGGGTTGGCGGTCGAACATAAATCCGCCAGTTCTTCAAAGTCGAGATTTTGCAATTCCGGGGCGATGTCTTGCCGCTCTAGCGCACTGAAGTACTTCGATAAATCCACAGTCCAAGCGGCTGTGGTCAAACTCGAACACCATACAGCTAATGAGGGAATCAAAACGCGAACGATTTGAGTTTTGAGAAAACCGTTCATGGTCAACTGAATAAGTAAAACTTCAGGGGATAAGAGATTCAAGTGAGTTTGATTTAACTTCCAACTTCCTACGATTGATAAAAAAGAGGCGGGTTGGGGGACTATCGATCGAAGCTCCGACAGTACGATACTTAACTTCTAATTAATAGTTTACTGCGATATTTTTTCGGATAAAACCGTATCCATACAGAATATTATACCCGTGAATTTACTGAAATATGTCTTTGGGGGGATGATAATTGAGAAAAAATGGTCTGGGTTCGGATTTTACGAAGTTGTTTGGTCGGGACGTTCGCCAGGATAAGGGAAGCTTTCTCGGCATTCCCCTCGATCGAGAGACGCTCAAATTTAAGTAAATTTACGGTCAGCTATGTAAAACCACGAATATGTGGCAAGGAAAGTGTATATGGCTCGAATTAAGCCATGTGAGCGAAATCACGCCCGATATGATTCCAAAATAGGAAAATAAACAGTCGATCGCAACAGCAACACATTCAGGGAGCGAGTTCGTGTTAGCCAGAGTTTGGAGTGCATCGCTATACGGTCTCGAAGCGGTGCGCGTCGGCGTAGAAGTCGATGTGGGGGGAGGACTGCCGCGCACCACCGTCGTCGGACTGCCGGACACCGCCGTACAAGAATCCCGAGAACGGGTCAAATCCGCCCTCAAAAATTCCGGTTTTGCCTTTCCCCAGCGAAAAATCGTCGTCAACCTGACTCCCGCCGACTTACGCAAAGAAGGTCCCAGCTTCGACCTCCCCATCAGCCTAGGCATTCTCGCCGCCTCCGAACAAGTCAACCCGCAACTGCTCGGCGACTATCTGTTTCTCGGGGAAGTCTCCCTCGATGGCAGCCTGCGCCCCGTGACGGGGGTTCTCCCCATCGCCGCCGCCGCCCCGGACATGGGGATTCGCGGTTTAGTGGTTCCCGAAGCCAACGTGCGGGAAGCGGCGGTGGTGGAAAATTTGGACGTATACGGCTGCAACAGCATTACGGAAGTGGTGGAGTTACTGAACGACCCCGACGTGAAAGACCCCGTAACCGTCGATCTCGATCGACTCTTCAGCCAATCTCGCGCCTTCCAACTCGACCTCAAAGACGTAAAAGGTCAAACCCACGCTCGCCGCGCCCTAGAAATCGCCGCCGCAGGCGGTCACAACCTGATTTTCGTCGGACCTCCCGGCAGCGGTAAAACCATGTTGGCGCGGCGCTTACCGGGAATTCTGCCGCCGCTGTCGTTTTCCGAAGCCTTGGAAGTCACCAAAATTCACTCCGTCGCCGGGTTATTGCGCGATCGCGGCACTCTCGTCAGCCAGCGTCCCTTTCGCAGTCCCCACCATTCAGCCTCCGGCCCCTCTCTCGTCGGCGGCGGGAGTTATCCCAAACCGGGGGAAATCTCCCTGGCTCATCGAGGCGTTTTGTTTCTAGACGAACTGACGGAAGTGCAACGGAGCGTTTTAGAATTTTTGCGCCAACCCCTCGAAGATGGCTTCGTCACCATTACCCGAACCCGTCAGTCCGTGAGATTTCCGGCTCAGTTTACCTTGGTCGCCAGTACGAACCCCTGTCCTTGCGGGTATTACGGCGACCCCATTCAACCCTGTACCTGTTCCCCTCGCCAACGAGACCAATATTGGGCGCGGTTGTCGGGGCCGTTGATGGACCGCATCGATTTGCAGGTGGCGGTGAATCGTCTGAAACCGGAAGAAATCGTGCGTCAGTCCCTAGGGGAAGACTCGAAAACCGTGCGAGAGCGGGTGTTGCAGGGGCGCAAGCGATCGATCGATCGCTTCGCCAACGAATCGATTCAATGCAACGCCGAAATGCAAAGTCGTCATTTACGGCAGTGGTGTACGTTAGACGACGCCTCGCAACAGTTGCTAGAAGGGGCGATTCGCAAGTTGGGACTCTCGGCCCGTGCCACCGATCGCATTCTCAAAGTCGCGCGGACGATCGCCGATTTAGCCGGAGAAGACGACATTCAAAGCCATCATATCGCCGAAGCGGTGCAGTATCGGACGATCGATCGAATGCAATAATCCACCCCTTCGGCGCCACCTCCAAAACCCCCCTGTAGCCTTTCCTGAAATGCCACAGCGGGGAAATTTTGCAGCTTAACGCTGCGAAAAACTCTCGTTAAAATAGTTAAAATGCTCGCCCGAAAGACCTTCGCCACAGAAAAGCCGCGTGACACAGCAAAGAGCCAGTACCAACCGAGACGCCCTGCGCGAAACCGTCTCCGCCGTGGGGAAAAACTATTACGTTCTCTTGGGATTGCATCCCTCCGCCTCCGCCATCGAAATTCGGCGGGCTTATCGGGAATTGAGCAAACGCTATCACCCCGATACCACAGAACTGCCCCACGCGGTAGCCACCTCGAAATTCCAACAGTTAAACGAAGCCTACGCCACTCTCAGCAATCCCGAACGGCGAGCGGCTTACGACCTGCAAATTCGCTATTCTCGCCTTCGCGTCGTGCAACCGTCTCGCGACCTCGATCGCCCCGCTACGAAGTATAACTCCCGTCCTTCTTCAGCGTATCTCGATCCGGTCGATCGACCCCTCTCGGCGGGAGAAGTCTTTTCACTGTTTCTCCTGTGCGCCTCCTTGGGAGGAAGTTTGTTTCTGGCGATCGCGATTGCATTGCTCAGGGGCGATCCGTTGTAATAGAGAGGTTCGAGTTTTACATTTCGTAAAATAACGATGACACCGCCCGCTACTGCGCCCCTTTACAACCATCCCCTACCGGACATCGAAGACTGGCTTCGCGCCCAGGGATGCCAGCAAGACCGCGACGAACTCAATCACTGGTGGCTCGATCGCGACACCTGGAAAGCCGAACTCTGGCTCGATGTCGACCAAATCGTCGTCTGCTATCGCAAACCCGACGAAGAAGACATCCAGCGATCGTTCAAATATTCCCTCAGTCGAGAAGACGTAGAAAAGGCCGTCTTCGGCGGTCCCTAGAGGGCAATACCTTGTAAATCTTGCCGGGGGTTACTGCTGCGCTGCTCCCGCAGTTTCTCGTAACACTCCCGTTCGGTGGCGCTGAGGGATTTCGGCGGGACGATTTCGACCTTCACCAGTTGGTCGCTGCGGCCGCCGGTTTTCGGCAAGCGCCACCCTTTCCCCCGCAAGCGCAACATTTGCCCGGAACGGATACCGGGGGGAACGCTCACCGTCACCGAACCGTCGGGAGTCGGCACGTCGATTTTCGCCCCGAGAACCGCTTCCTCCGGAGAAATCGGCACTTGGCAAACTAAATTATCGCCGTCGAAGCAGAAGAAGCCATGGGGTTGCAGTTCGATGTTGAGATACAAATCCCCTTGTCGTCCGAAGCCGTCTTTTTTGCCTTTTCCTTTCACGCGCACGCGGCTTCCCGACTTGGCGCCGGGGGGAATGCGAACGGAAATCACTTCGCTACCGATGTTGAGGCGTTTTTGCACGCCGTGAAAGGCTTCTGAAAAGCTCAAAGACAAGGTGGCTTCGCGATCGAGTGACATTCCCGGTTGGCGGCTGCTGTAGCGAGAAAAATCGTCAAATCCGCCGCCAAACCCAGAAGAAGCGCGACCCGGGCCGCTTTGATAAGACCAGCGACTGCGCGTCCGGCCGCCACCCATGCCTCCGAGGAGAGATTCGATAAACTCGTCGAAATCCGCGTACTGACTGAAATCGAAATCGAAGCCGTTGGGGGCGCTGCTGGCACCGCGGCCGCCCCAAGGGGAACCGCCGTTGGCGGCTTGTTTCCAATATTGACCGTATTGGTCGTATTTGCGGCGCGTCTCGGGATCGGAGAGAACTTCGTAGGCTTCGCTGACTTCCTTAAACTTAGCTTCGGCTTGTCGATCGCCGGGATTCATATCCGGGTGATACTTGCGGGCCAAGCGACGAAAGGCACGTTTGATCTCGTCGCTACTGGCCGTTTTGTCCACGCCGAGAATCGCGTAATAGTCTTTGAAGTCCGTTGCAGCCATTGCACTTTAAAATCCGTATCGCGATCGCATTTGTTCCTTGCGTACCTAGTGTAATGGATTTTTTTCACCCGTCGAGTTCGGGTATTGCCTCTGAAAACGATGGCAATATCCGAACTCGAGCGTATCCCGGCGAAGTCCGACCCGCGATCGATCGAACTTGCCCGGTCAGTATTGGGCGAAAAATGGGCGTTCCCGAACCTCAAATAGTAAATCCATCGGGAATCACTGCGTTTTTCAACACGACCACGATGCCGCTGCGGATGTAAAATCCGAGGTTTTCGCGATCGGCTTCCTCAATGTTTTCTTTATTGAGAATGCGAACGTTTTTGCCAATGCGAGCGTTTTTATCGACGATGGCGCGGCGAATCGTACTGTTAGCGCCAATGCCCATCGGAACCTTACTTTCGTCGAGTTCCCCTTGTCGTTCGGCAAAGGGTTGATAGTAATCTGCACCCATAATCAGGGTATCTTCGATGACGCACCCGGCGTTAATGCGGCTGCGAATGCCCAACACCGATCGATCGATCCGACATTCTTTCAAAATACAACCTTCCCCGACGATGGACTCCGTCACCTGACAGTCGAGGAGTTTGCTCGGCGGCAGGTAGCGAGCGCGGGTGTAAATCGGCGCACCCTCGTCGTAGAAGCTAAAAGGCGGCTGCGGTTGCTTCGTCAGCGCCAAATTCGCTTCGTAGAACGCCTGAATGGTTCCGATATCTTCCCAGTAGCCATCGAACAGATACGCCTGAACGTTGTAGTCCGAAGCCGCCCCAGGAATAATTTCTTTCCCGAAGTCCGTTTGGTTGGGGGAGCGTTGCAGCAGGTCGTGCAACACTTCTTTTTTAAAGACGTAGATGCCCATCGACGCGATGTAGGGTTTTTTTACCGCTTGTTCGGCGTCGAGACCCAACGTCGTCGTATCGACTTGCATCGCTTTGAGGGCGTCGCCTTTGGGTTTTTCAGAAAAATCGATCACCCGACCGGAATCGTCGATTTTCATCAAGCCGAAATCCGACGCCCGCTGTTCGTCAATGGGAATCACCGACAGAGTAATATCGGCGTTCGTTTCCCGGTGACGTTGCACGAATTGGCTGTAATCCATGCGATACAGGTGGTCGCCCGAGAGAATGAGATATTCGTCGATATCCCATTCTTGCATCAGCCAGATGTACTGACGCACGGCGTCGGCAGTGCCTTGGAACCAACCGGGGCTGTCAGACGTTTGCTGGGCGGCGAGGATTTCCACGAAATCGTCGCTGAATCCCGAAAAGTTATACGTCCGCGAAATATGGCGGTTGAGAGACGCCGAGTTGTACTGCGTCAGAATATAGATCTTTTGAATGTCGGAATTTATGCAGTTGCTAACGGGAATGTCAATCAGGCGATATTTGCCAGCCAGGGGAACAGCGGGCTTCGCTCTGAGCTTCGTGAGCGGATAGAGGCGCGTCCCTGCGCCTCCTCCGAGAATAATGCCTAAAACTCGTTTCACCGGAAAACCTCCATCGGCTGTAGGGCGGACAAACCCGCCCCTACTCTCAGAATCAAGTGTCCGATTGTCTGGGTTTCTTGGCAAGGGGGAGTTTTTCAGGGAAGTGGGAAGAGGGGTAGGGGGTCTGTCAATCCGTCAAGAGTGAAGAGTGTAGAGTTTTCGTTCTGGGGCGTCTGGGAGGTGAGGTTTCCGTTATCGTCGTACTGATACGTCGTCACGATTCCGTTAGCGGTCGATCGTGAATCCTTCGCCACCGCCTGACTCTCCTTGGACATGACAGAGCCAAAACTAGCTCTTAGAATAGGGGTC
Source organism: Baaleninema sp. (assembly GCF_049974805.1). Classification (NCBI taxonomy): domain Bacteria; kingdom Bacillati; phylum Cyanobacteriota; class Cyanophyceae; order Oscillatoriales; family Oscillatoriaceae; genus Baaleninema; species Baaleninema sp. The sequence continues at coordinate 8,099 of NZ_JBNGCO010000011.1, read as the reverse complement.
GTGTTGTAAGGGGATCGATCGAATGACTGGAAACTCGGCGTCTGAGTCTGAGTTACAAGGACGAAAGTTGAGCCTCCCGACGAAGTTGGCCTTCGGCGCCGGAGATATGGGCGCCGGAATTACCGCCACTTTGTTGGCGTTTTCGTTTCTTATTTTTCTAACTAATGTTGCCCATCTGCGACCCGCCCTGGCGGGGACTGTCTTGCTGATTGGTAAGATTTGGGACGCCATCAACGACCCCATCGTAGGATTTTTGAGCGATCGAACCCGCTCCCGCTGGGGACGACGACACACCTGGATGATTTGGGGCGGCATTCCCTTCGGGGTCTTCTTTTTCTTACATTGGCTCGTCCCCGGATGGGCGAGTCCCGACCCCGCCAACCAATGGGGGTTATTTTGGTATTATGTCGTCGTCAGCATCCTCTTCAACACCGCCTACACCGCCGTTAACCTGCCCTACACCGCCTTAACCCCGGAACTGACCCAGAATTACAACGAACGCACCAGTTTGACCGGGTATCGCTTCGTCTTTTCCATTGGCGGAAGTCTGCTGTCTCTGGCGTTGGGCGTCGTCTTAGCCGGATCGATCGACAACCCGCAACAACAATATCTGTGGCTGGGCGGCATCTGTGCCATCTTAGCCGTATTACCCCTCTACTGGTGTATTTGGGGAACCACCGATCGCACCGCCTACGACCCCAACCGCCCCGAAACAGCAGAAGGTGCGGAGAGCGGAACCGAAACCTCCCTGTCATTGCAACAACAACTCAAAATTGCCTTCAGCAACCGACCGTTTTTATTCGTCATCGGAATTTATCTCTGTTCCTGGCTGGCCTTTCAACTGACCGCCGCCGTCATCCCCTATTACGCCATTGGCTGGATGGGCTTAGAATCTTACTTTATGGTGGCGTTGGTCGTCCAAGGCGTGGCCATGGTCGCCCTGTTAGTCTGGAGTGCCATCAGTCGCCGTTACGGCCGCAAAGCCGCCTATTTCTCGGGGATGATCCTGTGGATTGTCGCCCAAGGCGGTTTGTTTTTCTTACCGCGCGATCGCGTGGATATCCTGTATTTCCTCTGTGCGATGGCAGGATTGGGTGTCGCCACCGCCTATCTCATCCCCTGGTCGATGTTAACGGACGTGACCGACTTAGACGAACTCCAAAGCGGCCATCGTCGAGAAGGTGTATTTTACGCCTTTATGGTGTTGCTACAAAAAATCGGTCTCGCCTTGGGATTGTTCCTCGTCGGTCAAATGTTAGAACTGGCGGGATTCGTCGAATCGACGCCGGGTCAACCGCTACCCCCGCAGCCGGATTCGGCGTTGTTAGCGATTCGTTTAGCCATCGGACCGTTACCGACAGCACTGTTAATTATCGGTTCGATTCTGGCGTATTTCTATCCCCTGACGCGAGAGGTTCACGAAGAAATTTTGCTCAAACTCCAAGAACGTCAAAAAACCGTTGATAGTTGAGAGAGCCATCCTATTTTATGGGTCGTGAAAACCTCGAAGGCCAACCCGTAGCATCCTTGCAGACAACGCGGCTACGGGATATCGATGGTAATTCTGTCTGCCTATCAAAGGGGATGGCTATGTCCTGAAAACCCTTGACAAAAAGAATGCTATATGTTAATAAAATAGAATTCGATTCCGAGCTAGGGCGAACACCGTTCGCCCCTAAAGATATCAATTCTCAATTCTCAATTCTCGTTGTTGAGCTTGTGGCGCTGGTTGAGGAACACGAGGGAGAAAGTCGTCCAACCGTTTTGGCTTTCGACGTGAATTTCCCCTTCGAGTTGCGTGACGAGTTTTTCGACTAACGCCAAACCGAGACCGGTTCCCCCTTGTTTCCAAGGGTCGGCGTTGGGAATTCGGTAGAATTTATCGAAAATCTTCGGTAACTCTTCCGGAGGAATGTCCGCTTGGTTAGATACAGCAAATTCGAGAGTGGGAATAGTTTGGCCGCGGTCTGGGTCGGTTTTCTCGGATTCGCGAACTTTTAAGTGAATTTCCCCCTGATTGGGGGTGTACTTACAGGCGTTGTTGAGCAGTTCGACGAGAATTCGTTCGAGGTTGATGCGATCGCCGACGAAGGGCGAAAACTTTTCAGGACGATCGACCTTCAAGGATTGCTGGCGTTTAGCAATTCGGGTATAAAACGGCTGCAAAATCGACGGAATCCACTCGTTAAGGTCGATGAGCGACATGGAAATCACATAAGCGTTGTTTTCGAGTCGCTGGAGGTCGAGGAGGTCTTCGACGAGTTCTTCTTCCCGCGTGCATTCAGTGGAGAGAATATTGAGATACCGTTGAATGCGCCCGATTTGTTCGCCATCGAGCAGTTCGGGGGCGGCGGTGGGTTCCCGACCGGGGGCGAATATTTTCAGCATTTCAATGGCCAGTTTCATATTGGCGATGGGCGTCCGCAACTCGTGAGACACGGCGCTGAGAAAGTCGTCTTTGAGGCGATTGAGTTTTTCGAGTTCCGCTACTTGGGCTTGAGAGGCTTGATACAACCGCGCCTGACGGATGGCGATCGCACATTGATTGGCCACCTGTTGCACGAGGCGAATTTCTTGGTCGCTGAAAATATAATCGGGGTGGTGAACGAGCCAGAGGTCCCCCAGAACCCCTTGGTTGTCGAACATGGGACAAGCCAACATGGCCACTCGCCCTCGCTTGGGATTGTGAATCAGCGAGCAAAATTGAAAATATTCCCCAGTCAGGAGTTGGGTGTAAATTTCAGGAAAGTTCCCCATGCGAGACACGCGACCCTGAGAGGTGGGAATCAAGGGTGCCGATTCGTAGCAGATGGTGGAGGTTCCCCGTTCTAAGTCGTAGAGGGCGGCGTTGCAAGATTTGACTCCGAGTCCCACGGCCACTTCGCGAACGGCGGTTTCGACGATTTGGCTTTCGTCGAGGCTGTCGCGCACTTTGTCGGTGATGCGCTTGAGCATGGCCTCGAATTCCAGGGCTTGTTGGAGTTGTTGGGTGCGTTCGCGAATTTGTCCTTCGAGTTCGACCCCCTGTCGCTGCACTTGCTCGAACAGGTGAGATTGTTGGAGGGCGATGGCCACTTGGGTCGCCAGTTGTTCGAGAAGTTCGATTTCGATCGCTTGCCAGTGACGCTGTTCTCGACACTGATGGGCAACCAGCAACCCCCACAAGCGGTTGGTTTCCAAGCTTTCTGAGGATTGCAACAAAATGGGAACTACGAGACTCGATTTGACTTGGAAACGTTCCAGGAGCGGATGCAAGCCCAATTCGACATCGGTTCGCACGTTGTCGAAGGTGCGAATTCGACCTGTGAGATAGTATTTGAGTTCTTCGGCGGCCGAGTCTACGGGAATGGAGGTGTCCAACATGGGCGGCCAGGGGGCATCGACGGATTCGACCGCCACGACGCCGGGACAGTCGGGATCTTCGGCGGGATCTTCGTCGAAGCGATAAATGAGAACCCGATCGCTTTGCAGGAACTGTCTGACTTCGGTAACGGTGGTTTGCAGAATGTCTTCGAGGTTGAGAGATTGGCGGATGCGTTGGGCGATGGCGCTCACCAGTCGTTCTCGTTCGGCCTGTTGGCGCAGGGCGAGTTCGCTTTGACGGCGTTCGGTAATGTCCCGCAGGATGCCTTCGATGGCGATGCAGTTACCTTGGCGATCGTAAACGCGCACGTCTCGCTGTTCGGTCCAGACGACGCGCCCGTTTTTGTGAAACCAACGCAAGACGACCGGGGCTTCTGAGGCGCAGGGCGATCGCAGTAAGTGGCGGAGAATGTCGCGATCGTCGGGGTGGACGCGCTTGAGAGGGAGTTCGGGATCGGTGTAATAGTCGCCAGGTGCGTATCCGGTAATGGTTTCGATCGAAGGGCTGACGTACTCAAACCTCGCTTCGGGGACGAGGCTGTAACAGTAAATGGCATCGCGGCCGTTGTCTGCCAGGTGTCGGAAGCGATCGCCGTTACCGTCGTCTGAGGCGGAACGGTAGGTGATGGATGCGGACAGACAACAGTAGGTGCGATCCTCCACGTCGATGCTATCTAAGCGCAGGGTGACGGGGATCGATCGATCCTGGCGATCGCGCAATCGCGCTTCGAGACAGACTTCTTTCCGCGAAAGCGCGGTCTTCCATAAGTGTTTCCACGTGGCTTGGTTCCAGTCGGCCACGACTCCCTCGATCGATTGACCGATCGGATCGCGATCTGAGTCGCCCACAATTTCACGTGCTTTTGGGTTAGCTGCGACGATGCGACCAGTGGCATCGACCCACAACAGGACATCGGCGAGTCTGTGGAAAGGAAGCTGAAACGGCATGAGGGTTTTAGTGCGGACGGGGTCGTTCCCTTTATATCTATTTTGACCGATTTCTTCGTGAGACCCAACTTGCGCGATCGCGATGGGTGATGTTGAGGTGGGCTGTTCGCTCTCGTCGGTTTTACTCAATTTATTCCTCAATTCAATTGTCCCGCTTGGGTGAGGCGGCGGTCAAACAGTTTGTGGTTTTGTGTATTTTTGCGGAGTATTGTTCAAGTTCGAGAGGATAATACTGAATAGGAGTTAACCCCTCGTCGGTTTAGAAACCCGGTTTCTGCATCAGTCTGGCTAGATTCGATCGACGAGATGAGTCGCCGTTTCGTGAGGGAGACCCCATCGGTGAAAGGTTCTGGAATTCGACTTATCGGTTTTCTGTGTTCGGGAGTCTTATCGCTGGCGTTGAGTGGGATGTTTGCGTTGGCGAGTTTCGCGGTGGAAGTCTCGGAGGTTCCCAATCCCCGCGTCGTTTATGGCGGTTGGGTGACGGATATGGCGAACCTTCTTTCGCCAGAGACGGAAACGCAACTCAATCAGTTAATTTTTCAGTTAGAAGCCCAAAACGGCACGGAAATCGCGGTGGTGACGGTTCCGGAAACGGCGCCGTCTCCTTCTCCGAAAGCCTTTGCCACGGCGTTGTTTAACGAGTGGGGCGTCGGTAAAGAGGAGGCCGACAACGGCGTGTTGTTTTTGATTTCCCACAGCGATCGCCGAGTGGAAATTGAAGTCGGTTACGGACTCGAGGCGACGTTACCAGACACTCGCGTGGGAGGGATTATCGAGACGGCGATCGTACCTCAATTCAAACGGGGAGAGTTCGATGGGGGTACGTTAGCGGGAACTCGCGAACTGGTGGCGATTTTGCAATCGGAGGGATCGATCGTCGCTCTCGATTCGGAGGGCGATCGAAACTCCCGATTTCCCTGGGGATGGATTGCGCTTGGCGGTGGCTTAACCACCGTGGCGGCGGTCAGTCTGGGCTTGTACGCTCGTCGGCGTCGATTTCAGAGCTTTCTTAAACCCCAAGGTCGATCGCATCGGAAACCCGGTCGTGATGTCTTTTTCTGTGCCGATTGTAAAACCCCGATGAAAGCGGTCGATCGAACCACTTTAGAAGCCGCTCTCAGTGACGCTGAACGAAGAGCCGAAACACTCAAATTTATTGAATTTAAAGGATGGCAATGTCCGAATTGTAGTCCCCACCTCAGCGACCTCAAATTTCATATCGTGGGCTATCAATTCGTTCCGAGTCACTTTTCCTTTTGTCCGTCCTGTCGCAAATATACAATGACGTTCACCATGAGGAACATCAAAAACAAAAAATTTTTTGACTATACCTGTCTGTGCTGCGGACATTCCGAAAAAAAAGAAATCAAGCTATCCCTAGCTTCTCGTTATAAACCGTCTAAAAGACAGAAAAGCCGCCCGAGAATCCCTTGGACGAATTTCGGTGACAGCGGTGGTGGAGACTATAGCGGTGGCGGTGGTTATAGCAGTGGCGGCGAGAGTTTTGGCGGCGGCGATAGCGGCGGTGGCGGTGCTGGCGGCGACTGGTAATCAGCACTCCTCGTTTCACAGTTCATAAAACATAGCAAACTCCCCGGTATATAGCCATAGGAAATGATTCGTGGCCAAATCCCTGATCGATCCAGGGCTGTGCGAGATCCCCGGCATCTCCAAGATGCCGGGGATCTAGAGACAGATCTAGAGACAATCCGATCTTCGTTCGATCTTGAGTTTCACTTCTATGAATTGCCACAATTGACTTAGGATTGCTATATTTTCTGTCGGGGTTTTGGAAATTATCCTCCAAGCGAACAGTTTGTAGTCCGTAGTCTGTAGTCCGTAGGTTGGGTGAAGCGATCGCGAAACCCAACGCACTTCTCATCGGTTTTCAAAAAGTCTTCACCCTATCCCCCCTTAGCAAGGGGAGTTGGGGAGATAGAGGCGATTTTTGGATTATAAAAAAACACTATTTTAAATTCAAATTTTGCATTAAATACCACTATAAAATTTTAAAAAAATACATAAAAATCCCATTTCTTTAATAAAAAATAGCAAAAAACTGATTTTTTTATACGACAAAAAACTCTCTATATTCTCTGTATTTTTGTAGCAAAAAACTCCAATAAAAAACCCCGTAAAACTATCAAAAAAGTTTTACGGAGCAATATTTAAAAGTCTTGAAAGCCAAAGATACCTCAATAGGCTCGACTCTCGAGAAACCGCCTTAACAACTAGAACGTAAACGTGGTACGCAAAACACCGTAAACCACATCTTCATTATCCTGGTCGCCGCCCGGCGCCGTAATCCAAATCAACGCAGGCGTAATCGAAATATTATCGCTCAACTGAAAACGATAGAAACTTTCCAAATGAATCGCCGTATCGTCGGACAGCACGTCGCTGACAATACCGCCAATATCTTGACCCTCATAGCCGCCCACATAAGGCTCTGCCCCAGCCGTAATACCGAGCAAATTACCCGGAAGCAGAAAATCGGGGAACGCCAAACCCAAACCGTAATACCAAATCTCAGCTTTGGCGTTTTGTCCCGCCGCTTGAGCGTAGGTAAAACCGCCGTAGGCGTTGACCGAAATGCTGTCGCTGACTTGATACGCCGCTTGCAACCCGTAAGAGTTAGTAAACGTCGATTCGTCAAAGAACGGATTGCGGGCGCGAACCGTTCCCACTAAAGTATCGAACAGAGCATCCCCTTCGTCTTGGAAATTGTTGAAATAACCGTGGTGGAACGTGGCCGCCAGTTGTAAATCGCCCGAGGTGAAGGTGAGTTGTCCGAGGGTCGAGTAATCCCCGTTGAACAAACCGTTTTTCTCCGTGGGGTTGAAGGAGTCGCCGCCGAAATATCCACCCGACAGCATCAACTGGTCGGTAATTTCCACATTGACGCCAATACCGCCGCCGTTGGACAGTCCCATTTTGTAAATGGGGCTGGATTCTGCCCAACTCGAAACCGCGTTGCTGGCACCGGTAAAACCTTCAAAATACGGGCTAACCGTCGGTACAAAGTCTTGCCACAGGGGATAGGCGGCTGGAAGGTAAACTTGAATGTTGTCGCCGATGGGGAAGTAGTAAGCCAGCCAACCGATACCGACATTGCTTCCAGAATCGGCGGTTTGATAGGTGGTCGCCCCTTGAACGGCGTTTCCGCCAAGTTCCACCAGAGGACCGGCGTTAGCGGCGTCGAGACGAGTCCAGAGTTGGTCTCGGCCGGTGAAGCTGGAAACAAAGGCCAGACGCGCTCGGTATTGGAAGACGCTTTGGGTATTATCTGCGCCAACCTCGTCTCCGCCCCAGGCGTCCGAGAGTCCGAAGACCACTTCTCCTTCCAGTTGGGTGGTGGTGGAGAATTGGTTGGCTTCGAGTTCGGCCACGCGGGCTTCTAAGCCGTCCACTCGTCCCCGCAGGGCTGCCAGTTCGGCGGCGAATTCTTCTTGCAGACGACGAACCGTCGCTAAGTCGGCGGGGTCGATGCTATCGCCACCGCCAATCAGGGCAACGATTTGGTCGAGACAGGCGTTGACCCCGGCGGCGAATTCGTAGCGGGTCATGAAGTTGTTGCCGCGATAGGTTCCGTCGGGATACCCGGCGATACAACCGTATCGTTCTACGAGGGACTGGAGTGCCTGAAATGCCCAGTCCGTCGGTTGCACGTCGGAGAGTTGCGATACGGAAGTGACTTGAGATTGGGAATTTCCGGAGGACGGACGACGATGCTGGCTGAGAGATTGGTTCTCTCGGCCATCGATGAAATCGTTTACGGAAAGCTG
>NZ_JBNGCO010000010.1:31124-72737 GCF_049974805.1 Baaleninema sp. | reverse complement strand
GACGAGGTTTGAGGCTTTTTTCATTAAGCCTCACCTGTTGCGGTGACTAATTACGGAAACTCAATAGAAAAGTTCCAAAGTTGTTTGACTCTTAACAAAACAAGGCGTTCTTTAAAGACTCTCTTTAATCAAATTCGCTTGGTTTGTGAATTTTTTGCGAATAAATACGGATGATATACCCGGAATTAGGCAAATACACTTCAGTGACTTGCGGGTTTATACGGATTACCCGAAACAACAATTGTATTTGATGTTTTTAACTCCAGAAAAACGAGGTCATCTGTGTCCCTGTGGCGAAGACCTTTGGCAACCCATCCGGTCGAACAAGGATGGAGTATTGACCGTTATTTAACCCTTTTGCGGGGGTTCGATCGCGATCGAACCCAAGCCAAAAACCCCAGTATCTCTAAGACACCGGGGTTTGGGCGGAAACAGGGGAGTTTAAAGGCTCTAGCTTAAATATTCAACCGCTGGTACACCTCATCCAAATTTTTCAAATGATGTTGCGGGTCGAAACACTCATCGATTTCTTGGGAAGAAAGCTGTTCCGTCACGCGAGGATCGGCAGTAATTAACTTGCGGAAATCGCCGTTGGGCTTATTCCAAGCCTCGTGAGCGCAAGACTGTACGATCGCGTAAGCATCTTCCCGCGTCAAGCCCTTGTTCACCAACGCCAACAACACCCGCTGGCTGAAAATGACGCCGCCATAGAGGTTCATGTTGCGAACCATGTTGTCGGGATACACCAACAGATGTTTCACCAAATCCGTGAACTCGTGCAACATGAAATGGGTCACGATGCAAGAATCGGGAAGAATCATCCGTTCGACAGAACTGTGGGAAATATCCCGTTCGTGCCACAAGGCCACGTTTTCCAACGCCGCGACAGCGTTTCCGCGAACCACTCGCGCCAAACCCGAAATCCGTTCCGATCGAATCGGATTGCGTTTGTGGGGCATCGCCGAAGAGCCTTTTTGACCCTTCGAGAAATACTCTTCGACCTCTAAAACGTCCGTGCGTTGGAGGTTGCGAATTTCCACCGCAAAGCGTTCGAGGGAGGCCGCCAACAGCGCCAAATGCTGCACGAACTCCCCATGGCGATCGCGCGAAATCACCTGAGTCGAAGCCATATCCGGCTCTAAGCCCAACTTCTGACAAGCCAAGGCTTCCACCCGGGGATCGATATTGGCGTAAGTCCCCACCGCCCCAGAAATTTTTCCGACGGCGATATGCTTGTGCAAGTTCACCAATCGATCGCGGTGGCGCATCATCTCCGCCAACCATCCCGCTAACTTAAACCCAAAGGTAATCGGTTCGGCGTGAATCCCGTGAGAGCGACCCACCATCACCGTATTGCGGTGTTGTTGAGCTTGATAGCGAATCGCAACAATAGCGTCTTCGAGACCTTTGAGGAGAACGTCGAGACTCGCCACTAATTGCAACGCCAGCGCCGTATCCAGCATATCGGAACTGGTCATGCCTAAGTGGATGTAGCGGCCGGCCTCGCCGACGTACTCGTTAACGTTCGTTAAAAACGCGATGACGTCGTGGCGGACTTCGGCCTCAATTTCCAGAACGCGATCGGGGTCGAAATTCGCCTTGGCTTTAATTTCCTCCACCGCTTCTGTAGGAATGTAGCCCAATTCCGCCTGGGCTTCACATACCGCAATTTCCACTTGCAGCCAAGTTTGCAACTTATACCGATCGGTCCAGAGATCGCCCATTTCGGGCAGCGTGTAACGTTCGATCGCCATCCGCCATCCAATGCAAATACAACCGTAATATTGTAGTACGGACGCCAAACTCGGGCCCGATCCTCCTTCAGATAAATTTGTATTTGAGGGTGTATTGAATGGGGACGCGACCGTTGGTCTTCCACTGTTGGGATTCGACGGTGTATCTCGAAAACGCCCCGGTCGGGCGGGTTCCGGAGCAGACCTACAACGTCAAGGTGTGAGATGGACTACCACGATCGATCCAAAGAAGACTGTATCGCCGAAATCGAATCCCTCAAACAACAATTAGGCGACGCCGAAATCCTGCAAACGGTTTTAGACGTACAGCGGCGACTGATGTCCAGCGCCAACGCCACCCAACAAGCGGCTACGGGGCATCTGATGCTCAAATCCATGTTACTCGAAGTCGTCCAACTGTTCGATCGACTCACCCACGCCGACGAAAGTAGCATTTTCCTCCTCGACGAAAAGGGTATCGTCGTCGAAAGTATCCTAGCCCGGGGCGCCACCATGCGCGAGTTAAAACGCCACCTCATCGGCGAAGTCGTCGATAAAGGCTTAGCCGGATGGGTGATTCGCCACCGACAAGTCGCACTCATCGAAGACACGAAAACCGACGAACGCTGGGTTACGCTTCCCGCCGAACCCTACCACGTGCGATCGGCGTTGTGTTTCCCCATCCTCAAAGGAAAGCGAGTCTTGGGCGTCTCGACGCTCATGCACTCCCAACCGGGGCATTTCAACACCCAACCCATCGTCCGCTTTATCGAACATCTAGGCTCGATCGTCGCCCTCGTTCTCGATAACGTCAGCTTACAACTTCAACTCTCGGAAGCCACCACCGTACCCGCCTCCCCCCTTCAGAGTTCCGCTCCCCTCTCCACAAAGGTTTCTGAGGTTTCTCCCTCGCCAAACGACCTCACCCTAACAGGAATCTACATCGTCACCGCCAACGGAAAATTTCTCTACGCCAATCCCCGCTTTGCCGAAATTTTCAACTATTCCCTCGAAGAACTCGTCGCCCTCAATTCCATGTTCGATTTAGTGGATTCCCAACAGGAAACTCGATTGTTCGAGGCGATCGATCGCTGCTTCCGCGAGCATCAAAAAGGCTTTTCTAGCACCTTCCGAGGTCGCAGCAAATACAACGACCCCATCACCATCGAAATCGAAGGCAATCGCACCAAATTTTACGGCAAACCCGCCATCGTCGGAACGGTGCGATTGGTGCCGTAAGGGAGAGGGGGAGAGAGGGAGAGGGGGAGAGGGGGAGAAACAGTTATCTGTTTGCTGTCTTCACTGGTGACTGGTGACTGGTGACTGTTCCCTCTTCCCTCTTCTCTGGTGACTGGTGACTGGTGACTGGTGACTGTTCCCTCTTCACCGTTGCCTGTTCCCTATTCCCTATTCCCTCTTCCCTCTTCTCTGGTGACTGGTGACTGGTGACTGGTGACTGTTCCCTCTTCACCGTTGCCTGTTCCCTATTCCCTATTCCCTCTTCCCTTAAGAAATAGCGGCTTTGAGACTTCGACAAAACTGCTCGATTTTTGCGAGTCCTTCATCTGACGATCCCGAGGCCAGTCGGTTGACGAAGGCACTGCCGACGATCGCGGCGTCAGCGCCCCAATCCTTGACCTGACGGGCGTGTTCGGGTTGAGAAATTCCAAAGCCGACACCGATGGGTTTGTCTGTAACCGCTCGCAGTTCCACCAGCAAGTCTTTGACCCGAGAACTGACTTGAGTTCGCGTTCCTGTGACTCCAGTAACGCTGACGAGGTAGATAAAGCCTTGAGAACGTTCGGCGATCGCGACGATTCGCTCTTTCGGACTCGTCGGTGCCACGAGTAACACCAGTTCGATGCCCATCTCCCGACTGCGAACGATGAGGTTTTCGGCTTCTTCGAGAGGTAAATCTGGGATTACGAGACCTTTAACCCCGGCCGCGGCCACCTGCTGTAAAAAGGTGTCGAGGCCGCGATGGAGGATGGGGTTATAGTACGAAAACAGAACGATGGGCGCTGAGAGTTCCCCGCCGATCTGCTTCACCATCTCCAAAACGCCGTCGAGACGGACGCCGCGATTGAGGGCGCGAGTGGCCGCTGCTTGAATCGCCGGCCCGTCAGCGAGGGGATCGGAGTAGGGAACGCCCAATTCGATAATATCCGCTCCGCTGCGATCGAGTATTTTTAAGGCTTTTGCCGTCGTTTCTAAGTCTGGGTCGCCGGCGGTAATAAAAGGAATTAAAGCGCACTGCCCCTGTTGGCGCAGTGCGGAAAAGCAGTCTGAAACCGATTTCATACGTTGCTGATTTGAGTTTTTTGGGAGTTTTGAGAAGGTTGAGACGGGGTTAAGTGTCGCCTGGAGGTGCGTCGGGAGCCTCTTTTGATTCGGAGTCTTTCAATTCAGACAACAGGGCTTGTCGTTCTTCTTCTGTCATCTTTTCCCAGCGTTTTTGAAGGACTGCGTCGGTATAGTCCTGTAGCTGCTGGTGGTAGGTCATGTTTTTTGTGGCAAACCGGAACAGATAGGTGGCCACCCATCCGATGAGTCCCCCCACCAGCAGCACTTGACTCCAAATTCCCGCGTCGAGGCGATCGAACCCCGCCTGGTTTAGCAGGACGTACAACGCGCCGCCTGCGATAAAAATACCAATTCCAATGCCGATAACGTCGATGCGCCGCATAGTTCTCGTATCAGGTGTTCAATTGGCGCTTTTGGGGGCGGAAGTTGAGGAACAACCCGACGACAATCATTCCGGGGAAAAACATAAAGACGAGAAAGTACAGGAACCACCGTTCGATCGATCCGGCGGTGTACCAGCGGTTTTTCAGGTAGAAGTACAGCGCCAGCGGAACGACTAACAGGTAGATACCGCTGAGAGCGGCATAGAGAAGCAGAGCGATCGTTGTCGAGGTCATATAAGCTGTCACGATAAATCGAATAGGCCGAGGCAATGGGAGTCTGTCCCACAACTCGTTCCGATTTTACCGCAACTCGGAAATTCGTCAGAGGTACAAAAGAGGCACAAAGCCGACGCTCTCCCTCAGTCGTTTTAAGACTCTCAACGTACCCTCGCGGCGAGTTCTGAGGTATAGTGAACGCGCCCAATTCCACCGCTGGTTCATGGACTTTATTGTTGAAGGCTGGCGTTTTGTTCCCCATTCTTTCGCCATCGCCAATCAGTTTCAACTTTTGGAAATGCTCGATCGCTCCGAGGAACCCGGCTCGAATTTGCGGGTGTTTCATCGGGAAATGCCTTATTTAAACCCCCATTGGACGCCGAAATTGGGTTTGTTCGACGCCGCTGCTGAGGATCGTTTGCGTCGCATTCCGACACCGCCGGAATCGCTTCACGGCGACGCGACGCTTCGGATGGTTATGCCCTACAATTTAGCGCCGTCGAAGTCGAAACGAACTTATGTTTTTGCGACGACGGAATGGCGCATCGTGCAGCGGGTGATGGTGCAGGCGATGGGGGTGCGATCGTTTGAGGAGGCTCATCGAAATTCGGATACGGTGATTATTACTCCCTCGAATTGGTCGAGACAGGGCTTTTTGAATGCGGGAGCGGTTCCGGAACGGGTGGTGGTAGTTCCCCACGGTGTGGATACGCGGGTGTTTCGTCCGATTCTTAAGGCGGAACGGGAACGGTTGCGCCGTCAGTGGGATTTGGAGGGCTGTTTTGTGTTTCTCCACGTGGGCGTCATGACGTGGAATAAGGGAATTCGCCTGTTGTTGAAGGCGTTTGCGATGGTGGCGGAACGCTATCCGCAGGCGCGTTTGGTGTTGAAGGGAACGGATGCGATTCGCAAGTCTCGGGAGTTCGTGGTGGGGGATTTGCGGGAAATGCTGACGCCGCAAGAGTTCGATCGTGTGGTTCCCCGTATCGCCTATATTGGTCGAAATCTTTCGGGGAAGGCTCTGGCGCGGTTATATCAGGTTTGCGATGCTTACGTGACGCCCTATTTGGCGGAAGGGTTTAATATGCCGGTGTTGGAAGCGGCGGCTTGTGGGATGCCGATTCTTTGTACGAAAGGGGGTTCGACGGACGATTTTACGGATGCGAGTTTTACGGGATATATCGAGAGCCAACTCAGTACGGTGGAAATCGATCGGGAAGTCCGTTATTATCTTCATCCGGATCTTGAGAGTACGATCGATTTGATGTCGGATATTATCGAAAAACCGGAGTTTGCCGCCCAGGCGCGACGTATCGCCCCGAAATTTGTCGCCTCGCGGTTGACTTGGACTCATGTGGTCGATCGCTTACTCGAGGTGATGCAATTTTGTTAAATTTTGACGGGAATTTGAGCCTTATTTTAAAGTTTGGGTAAAGCTAGAGGAATTGTTATCGCGTTCGTTGTCGTGCGATTTAGGGGATCGATCGATCTCTAGAGGCGTTTGTCGTTGTTTTTGTAGGGGTTTTGAGACTTGCAGCGGCGATGGCGATCGCGGACTTTTTTTCGATCGATCGGAAGGGTTCTCGGTCTTTTACGTATAAACCCTGAGACTCGTTTCTATATTTATACGGATAAATCTTTTTTATACCCGAGCATAAATACATAATTTCCCCAGGTTTGCACAGCTCAATAATGTAACCCAAAAAACATATGCTCGCGCTATGGAGTCGAAGAATCTCGCCATCTTTAAAGACTTGATAAAGCGCCGCTGGTGGGGCTGCAAATCTTTGCAAACCCTATGATATTCTGACGATAAACAGGAAACTGACCCTCGGATTTTTTACGATGACACTACATCTTGCCAAAGAGTATATCAATGTGATGGAAATTTTGGTTTCCGAAGAAGTCGAGAAGCAACTCAAAAAATGTCCGACAACAATGCTTCCTTATATTCGGAAAACCGACCTCGAAACTTACGCTCTAAACCGCCTTCCTTGTCTCTATGCGTCCTCTCAAGAAGGCTTAGAACGGCAAACCTACATCGGACGAAAAAAGTATCGTTCTCAAGTTAAAATTGCCGTCATGCAAGCCATTGCAGCAGTGCAACGCGATCCGATTCGCAAGTCTACGCCGCTGTTATCTCCCGAGGAATTAGAATACCAAAACATCTTAATACAAGCCCTCGAATCGATCCCCAACCACTCCCACCTGCGTCAGACAGTGGTACGAGCGTTACGACAGGCGGTCGCCGCTGAAAACAGCAGTCGAGAAACGACAGCGAATCGATCGATTTCTGTCACAAAAAACGACTCGATAACGGTTTCTAGAACGGCGTCGCGCTCCTCGAAACACAGCCCGAAACACGCTTGGACTGCTCAAACCTACTTATCTTAGGAATTATCCCTGTCCTTGGCGGTTGGGTTATCGATTTTAAACCCAGCAATTTCAAGACAGGCGATCGAGAAATTCCGGACGACTCGATCGATAGTCCGGACAGTCGATCGCCCCTTCAGACAACGCGGTTTTCGGGTGAACCGGACATTTCAAGCGATAGTCGTTAGTGAAAAACACGCAATCCGTACAGGGGATGCGGTGCATTTCCTGGGCGCGACGGACGCTAGAACGTACCGCCGCGACAGTGTTCCCCACGATCGCCAACACGATCGCCCAGGCGCAGACAAAACAAATCGGAACCAGATAGGGTTGCAGCGTTTCGATAAACGGACGCAGGAGTTGCAACACGGCGCAGTTCTCCTCAAAATCAGCAAAATTGCAGTACCCACGAGGTGAAGCGTTATTTCCCCGCTCGCAATATTATACCGGCCGAAACCCCAGCCCGATGTTCGCCGAGCAACAAAAAGCAACAAAACCCGACCGATAAACCGTAGTTTTTCCCAGAGATCGGCCGTACAATCGAAAGTGTTGCTGAGATGTCTGGAGCTTGGTTTATGACTCTACAACTCGGAGATATCGTCCCTGATTTCACCCAGGACTCTTCTGAAGGAACGATAAACTTCTACGAATGGGCGGGAGATAGCTGGGTGGTATTGTTCTCGCACCCGGCGGACTACACCCCCGTCTGCACCACAGAACTCGGCGAAGTCGCCAAACTCAAAGGCGAATTCGAGAAGCGCAACGCCAAAGTCATCGCCTTAAGCATCGACGACGCCGAATCTCACAAAGGCTGGATTGGCGATATCGACGAAACCCAAGGTACGGCGATTAACTATCCGATTCTCGCCGATGTCGATCGCAAAGTCTCCGATCTCTACGGGATGGTTCACCCCAAAGCCGATCCCAACGTCACAGTTCGCACCGTTTTCGTCATCGATCCCCAGAAAAAATTGCGTCTGACGATTACCTATCCTCCGAGTACCGGACGCAACTTCCAAGAAATCCTGCGCGTCATCGACTCGTTACAACTGACGGACAACTACAAAGTCGCCACCCCCGTCAACTGGAAAGACGGCGACGATTGCGTCGTGTCTCCCTCGATTTCCACCGAAGACGCTCAAAAGCAGTTTCCCAAAGGCGTTAAAGAAATCAAACCCTATCTGCGGATGACACCGCAACCGAATAAGTAGTTGAAGGGATGAGGGGATGATGGGATGAGGAGATAATGGGATGATAGGAAATGCTCTCCCCGGCTCCCCGGCTCCCCCTCTCCCCATCTCCCCCTCTACATCTGACGAACCGTCGGTTTTCCGTCTTTAACTTCTCCGATTAACACCACATCGGCGACGTTGACGAACAAGCCGTTTTCTAAGACGCCAGGGATGTTGTTGAGGGTTTTCTCGAGTTCGGCGGGATTGTCGATTCCGTTGTCGAATTTCACGTCAATCACCAGGTTTCCTTGGTCGGTGACGACGGGTCCGGCTTTTTTAACCCCCATGCGAAGGGTGGTTTTTCCGCCGAGGGCTTCGATTTTCTGCATCACTGGCGTCATAGCCATGGGAAGAACTTCCACCGGAAGCAGGAAACCCAGATTGAGCTTTTCAACGATTTTCGACTCGTCCACCACCACCACGAACTGTTCGGCGAGGGAATCGACGATTTTTTCTTGGGTGTGGGCGGCGCCGCCCCCTTTGATGAGTTGTTTTTGAGGATCGACTTCGTCGGCGCCGTCGATGGCGATATCGATGCGATCGACCTCATCGAGGCTGGTGAGGGGAATTCCGTATTGTTTGGCGAGAACGCGGGCTTGGAACGAGGTAGGAATTCCTTTAATGTCTTGGAGATCGCCGTTTTGCAGGCGTTCGCCGATATATTGAATGGCGTAGGCGGTGGTCGATCCGGTTCCCAAACCAACGATCGATCCCGATTTTACTAAGTCGGCGGCCGCTTTCCCGACTTGCTGTTTCATGACTTTTACTGCGTCTTCACTCATCTTGGCGGTTCCTGTCTCCGTTAACGTCAAAGATAAATACGTCAAAAACGCGCGATCGGCACGTCTTTACACACTTTACCCCGTGGGGCGTCGCTTCAGAAGGTTGCAGGCGTTAGAATGGACGCTCGCTGAAACGGCCAACAGTCCCATCGAATTCAACCCCTTTTCCCGCAGCTATGTCACGGAATTCCGTAGGGGCGAACGGCGTTCGCCCGAATTCAGCCTTGTTTTCAAATCTTCATTCAAATCCTCATTCAAGCCTTATCGCCGGAGTGGACGAAGTGGGACGGGGTGCGTTATTCGGCCCGGTGGTGGCCGCCGCTGTGCTGCTGTCGCCGGAGGGATCGATCGCCTTACAAAACCTCGGCGTCACGGACAGTAAAAAACTCACCGCCAAACGTCGGGAAACCTTGCGCGATCGCATCGCTGAAATCGCCCTCGACTGTCAAATCGGCGTCGCCACCGTCGAAGAGATCGATCGTCTCAACATCCTACAAGCCACGTTACTGGCTATGAAACGCGCTGTGGAATCTCTCACCCCCACACCGACGCTGTGTCTCATCGACGGAAACCGCCCCGTTCCCGATTTAGCGATTCCCCAACGTACCGTTATCGGGGGCGATCGACTCGAAATCGCCATCGCCGCCGCCAGCATTGTCGCCAAAGTCTGGCGAGACGCGGAAATCGTCCGTTTGGCGCAAGACTATCCCGATTACGACTTGGCGAAAAACAAAGGCTACGGAACCGCCAAACACCGTCAGGCGTTGCAAACCTTGGGGGCCTCTCCCCAACATCGCCGTTCCTTCGCCCCCTGTCAACCTCTAGGTCGAACCCCGTCGAAATCGAAACGATCGACCCAAAAACAGTCAACAATAGAAAACGAACCGCTATTATTTGACTCTCTCGGAAAGCCTCGTTTGACCTGGGAAACCGATGCAGAGTCGAATCGCTAATTATCGATCGAACCCAAACCGACATGAGACCGACTGCAATCCGAATCGCCGTTATTGGAGACGTTCACGACCAATGGGACGATATCGACGGCACGATTTTAAAACAATTAGGCGTTGACCTGGCCTTGTTCGTCGGCGACTTCGGAAACGAGTCCGTTGACGTAGTGCGGCGAATCGCCCAACTCGACCTTCCCAAAGCGGTGGTTTTGGGAAATCACGACGCCTGGTATACCGCCACCGATTGGGGGCGGCGAAAATGTCCCTACGATCGCACCCGCGAAGACCGCTTTCAACAACAACTCGACCTGTTGGGGCGCGATCGCGTCGGCTACGGCGTGCGAGACTTCCCGCAACTGGGGCTGTCTGTCGTGGGCGGTCGTCCCTGTAGTTGGGGCGGCCCCACCTGGAAATACGGCGACTTTTACCAAACTCGGTTTGGCGTCAGCGGCTTCGAGGAGTCCACTCAACGCATCGTCGAAGCCGCCCGACGCGCCCGTTGCGAGACGTTGATTTTTTTGGGACACAACGGTCCGACGGGGTTGGGAGAGGCCGCCGAAGACCCCTGCGGTCGCGATTGGAATCCTCTCGGGGGAGATTTCGGCGATCGCGATTTGGCCGAAGCGATCGCCAGGACGCGCCGTCAGGGAAAATCGATTCCCCTGGTGACCTTCGGTCATATGCACCACCGCCTCCGCCATACGAAAACCCGTTTGCGTCGGTCTCTCTGCTGTGACGAGGCGGGAACGGTGTATTTGAACGCCGCCTCTGTTCCTCGGGTGATGGAGATCGATCGCCGTCTCGCCCGCAATTTTTCCCTCGTCACCTTAGAAAACGGCCGCGTCGCCGACGCCGTTCTCTGCTGGGTAGACGACGACAGCCACACTTTGCGAGAAATTCCCTATTTCGATCGATCCGAGGCGCAGTTGACCGGGTGATGATGAGATGACAGGATGATGAGGTCAGCGATCGCCCCACTTTTCGGTCAAAAAACTTGCTTCTTTCTGCATTATTATGATATAATGGAGGTTGGACTATGTGGAGAGGTGGCAGAGTGGTCGATTGCGTCCGACTTGAAATCGGATGAAGCGCAAGCTTCCGGGAGTTCGAATCTCCCCCTCTCCGTTTTTTTGGAAATCCCATCGTCCGAGACTCCTTAGCGATCTTTCAGTTTTCGCTGAATGAGTTCGGCGATGTCTCGATTGGCTTGCAGGATCGATGGAAGGTGTGGTTGTAACTCGTTTCCGTCTTCCGCTGTGCCTTTGCGACCGAGGAGGAAGTAGGTTTTCATGTCGCCCTTTCCTTTAACGTGAATCGTCCCTCGTTCCGTGAGAACGAAGCTCGATCGAATCCGTTCGTAGGTATCAACGGACACTTGAATTTGGCCGGCGACGCCGTGGGATTCCATGCGACTGGCGATGTTGACGGTATCTCCCCAGAGGTCGTACACGAATTTTTTCAGACCGATGACCCCCGCCACCACCGGACCGGTGTGAATACCGATGCGGATGTCGAGAGAACTTTGGGTTTGGCGGTTGAACTCCGTAATCACCTGCTGCATATCTAAGGCCATGTGGGCGACGGATTCAGCGTGGTCGGGTCGCGGTTCGGGGAGTCCGCCGACGACCATATACGCATCGCCGATGGTTTTGATTTTTTCCAAACCGTGACGTTCCGAGAGGCGATCGAAGGCCGAAAAAACGTAATTGAGTAACTGTACCAATTCCGTTGCGGGAATCTGGGACGATAGCTTTGTAAATCCGACGATATCGGCAAAAAGAATGGTGACGGCGGTATAGTCGTCGGCGATGGTTTTCGACTCGTCTTTGAGGCGTTTGGCGATGGCTGCCGGGAGGATATTGAGGAGGAGTTTTTCCGTTTCGATTTGTTCGCGACGCAGGGCTTCTTCGGCGAGTTTCCGTTGAAAAAACTGTCCGATTTGGTTGCCCACCGTGTCCATCATTTGCAGGAGTTCCTCATCGCGATCGGCGATATTTTGACAGAACAGCGTTAAAAGTCCGATACGTTCTTCGTCCACCTGAAGCGGACAGAGAACCACTGTCGCCAACAACAATCGATCGCACACCGCCGCTCGATCGCTGACCCATTCGCTATCCGAGACTGACAGCCACAACGCTCTCCCTTCCTGCCAAGCCGCCTCGACCCAACCACAAGACCGTCCGAAGGTGACGGGATACCATTTAGAGGTATCGATAAACGGCTTCGCCCAAAAATCCACACAGTGCAGGTGAGTTTCGGGGGGTTCCCCGTTGTCCTGTTCCCTCGAAGCCGGTTGCCAAAACTCGCACAAATCCCAATCGAGTCCCTCCCCGAGTCCTTGTAAGAGTTTGGGGAGAGCACTGGCAAAACTTTGAGCCTGAGATAAAATGTTAGTAATCGTATTTTGCGCCATCAACCGCCGTTGGGCGCGATAGCTTTTCGTAATATCCCGTCCGATGTAGATAAACTGAGCCGGTTCTTCCGAGCGAGCGGGTTTGACGGAGCAAGAAAACGATACGATCGCCTTGTGGCGATCCCGACAGCAACAGACTAACTCGATATTTTTAAGGATTTCCCCTTCGTCTTCAAATAAAAAACGTTGGATTTCCGCAATATCGAAATTCTTATCTTCTAAAATATCGAGTAACGGTTGTCCGAGGAGTTCATCTTCGGAATAGCCCAGTAAATCGAGAGCGTAAGAATTGGTTTTGACGATGGTTCCCGAAAGAGAGGTGACGATGAGAGCATCGGGCATCGATCGAACCATTTGTTCGACATAGGCTTCCGAAGCCGAGAGTTTTTCCACCAACAAACTCATCTCGTTCGACGACTGTACGAGAGTTTGTTCCAACTCCATCCGGTGGGTTACGTCTTCGAGAAACAACACCAGTCGTTCCTCCGCCATAGCATCGCGCACGACGAACAAATCTAAATAGCGCATGGTACCGGAGGCGTCGCAACGGGCAATAGCGGGAAGGGAAAAATCGTCCTGTCCGCCGTTGAGAATCGTCTCGAATACCGCATCGAGTCCGAACAGTTCCGGTAACAGATCGAAAATATCCGAACCCAGTTCGATATCTCCTTCGAGTCCGATAAATTCAGCCGCCCGTTCCGATACCTCGATGGTGGAAAATTGACGATCGATGAGAATAAACGAAATGTGAGGTAAAACCGAAAATCGAGCGATCGAGTGTTTCATCAGAGTTCTATTGCAATCAAACAACGAAGATCGGGTTTGATCGAGCGGCAAACGACGAGAGCTTCAATAAGTTTAACAATACTGTAAGGTTTCGTTCGAGCAAAAATAGAACCACAACCTATAGCCAAAATGTAGAGTCGATCGACAGAACAGAAAAACGACCGTAACCGCTATTTTGCCCGTCGATCGACCAGCGATCGCCTGCACCCTTTCATTATCGCTGTCCTAGTTGTAACGCAATCCGTCCTCAGACTGAAAGCACTGGTGGGGAACTCTCGAGTTCGACAGGCGGTCGTCAGTCTGGGGTGTAAGACAGAACTCGCTAAGATTTGAGGTAGTTCGCGACAAACTCTCCGTATCGCTGACGAAGTTCGGCCGACAAACTGGAAAATCCTCGTCGAGAGAGATCGGAACCTTCGTTCCGAGGCGGACAGCATCGTTGAAACGCTTCCGTTAAGTCGCTCTCTGTGGTTTCGTAATCGAAGGTGATTTCCTCACCTGCCGCGATATCGACGAGGGCGACGAAATCGTAAGCGCCGAAACGATTGTCTCGTACTCCCGTAGTGGGATGGTAAGAATGGTTAATGCGGATGGCCGGTTCGTCCATTTCGATATGAACGTCCCAATCGACCTGAATCGAGTAAATGGTGCGCTGGGGTAACACGCACACGCGACGGGCGACCACAACGGTCTCGCCTTGTTTAAAGTCGCGAGTGGCAAAAACCCCCAAACCCTTTTGTCCGGCAGGTCGAATTTCGACATGGGATATTGTATCTAAACTCATGTTGGGTCGCGTTCCGTCCGACGCAGATTGTATTTACAGATTGTATTTCACGAACCAGGGTGACATTCGAGTGGCACGCCCGTCTAGTGTTTCAGGTTTATGGTAAAGAGTTCCTTCGCCAAAGCGTTGCAAGGTCAACTCGTGCAAGCGATCGAGAAAATTCTCGCTAAAGTCTCGGGAGGTCGGTTATCCGTCGGTTCTTCTCAAACGGGAAAACTGGCCCGACTGGCTCGCATATTGGTGTTAGCTGGCACGGTGATGGCTCTCAATACGATGGGCTATACCTTAGCCAGTTCGCTGTTCGTCAGTCACATCGGGGCCAGCGGATTACCGCTATCTTACGTGCTGGTGGGCTTGGCCTCGATGCCCGTATACGGCGTGTTTGCCCGCGTCGCCGATCGCATCCCCCATCCCCTCTTGTTTCGATATTGGTCGGTGGCGGCGGCCGGGGTGGCGTTGCTGTTTCGGTTGTTGCTGTTTTGGGACGTTCAACCGATTTACTACGCCCTCTATATCGGAGTGTATTTCCAGTGGACGCTGCAACTGGATATTTTGTTGCCGACCCTGATTTCGGACTACTTCACCTCCCGCGAGTACAACCGCCGCGCTCCCTTTATCACTATGGCTCAGGCCGTCGGGGGCTTGCTGGGGGGCGGTCTCGTCAGCTTGCTGGCCTCCTTCGTGGCGACGCCGGATATTTTGCTGTTGTTGCCCGTGCTGTACTTGCTGGTGTTAGTGCAGGTCTGGCATCTCGAACGTCGCGAGAAACCCATTCCCTCGGAAGAAACGGAACGCCAAACTGACGAACCCCCTCCCTCTCCGCTGCAATTAGCACAACAATTTCCGATTGTCAAGTTTCTGGCGGGCAGTACGTTCCTGTGGATTCTGCTTTACAGCTTGGCGGAATATTTGTATTTCGGGATTTACGCCGAGACCTTTGCCGACAATCCCCAAGGGCTGACGAGCTTTTTAGGGGGATTCAGCGCCGTCAACTGCGCCTTGCAAATGCTGCTGTTGTTTTTCCTAACCCGGAAACTCATCGAGCGGTTGGGGGTGGCGCGGGTCAATTCGATTTATCCAGTTGCGACGTTTTTCTCTTTCTTGGGTTTGTGGCTGTTTCCCTCCTTTCCCGTAGCGGTGTTGGCTCATTTCAACAACTCCACCATCGATACGGCGATCGACCAACCGGCCTATACCTTGGTGTACAACCCTATTCCCAACCGCTATTTGGGACAAGTTCGCGCCGTGACGAACGGGTTGTGTTATTCGTTAGGACTGGCGTTGACGGGTGGACTGTTGTGGGTGGCCGCGCTGTACGTCAACCTGCAAACCATCGCGTTGGTGGGATTGTTGGTAGGGGCGTTTTTTGTGGGCGTGCGCTACAAGCTGGGTCAAAATTACTATCGATCCTTACTGTCGGGACTTCGATCGAAAACCGACAAACTCGACCTCAAAGCCGTCCGAGAAGGATTGGTACAGCTTCCGGAAAGCCAAAGCGCCCAACTCGCCCAAATGCTGAAACGGGGCGAAACGAAAGAGAAAAAGGAAGCCCTGGAACTGGCGACCTATCTACGAAAACCCAGTCGCTTGCTGACGGAAATCGACGCCCTCCTCTCAGAAGCGGACGTTTCCCTACAGCGGCGCATTTTGAGCTTTTTCAGTAAGACAACCCAAGACACTGGGGTGACGCGATATTTGCGGGACTGTTTGGCTTCTAGCGACGAGGAACGGCAACTGATGGCGTTAGAAGCCCTGATGGCGAGGAGAAACCCCCTGGACGCGAAAGATTTGGAACGCCTCAGCCACAGCGATCGCCCGACGATTCGCGCGTTGGTGGCGGTGGTAGCACAGCAGCGGGGAGATCTCGAGGAGGCGTTACGGCAGCGTTGCGCCGAGATTTGGCAGTCGGACATGGACGACGAGACGAAAAAGGTCGTGATTCGCGGCATCCGCCATACGGGAAATCCCAGCATGATTCCGCAGTTGTTGGAGTTGCTGCAAGGGGCTTCGGTGGACGTGCAAATCGAAGTGTTGAAGGGAATGGCGGAGTTGAAGCCGGACGGAGACGCCACTCTGGGGGAACTGGCGGTGCGGTTTTTGGAACACCCCAGTCCTCAAGTACGGGTGGCGGCGATCGATCTGTTGGGGGCGATTCGACTGCCCGAGTTTTGGGAGTTTTTAGCCCGAGGGCTGGAGGATTTGGACGTCAACGTGCGCCTGCGATCGGCGTCGGCCTTGGCGAATTACGAGGAATATAATTTGGAACAGTTGGCTCAGATGTATTTGTTTGGGGCGCGGGCGGATGTTTCGGAAGCGGCGGTGGCCGCCATCGCCTACGTGCAAACCAGCCAAGCGTTACATTTTTTGGAAGATTATTTGCAACAGGATTACGAGGCGGCCGATCGCATTCAGGCTTGGTGGCAGCGCATCCCCGCCCGGGCGGAATCTTGGCAACCGCTGGTGATGGTGTTGCGCGATCGCAGCCAGCAAATCGTCAATCGCGTGTTTCACGTTTTGTCCTGTTTGGGTAGCCGTCACGCCCTGACGGAGGTGCGGCAGATGTTACATACCCGCGACGAACGCAAACGGGCTAACGCGGTGGAAACCCTGGCCTCGATTCCTCACCGACGCTACATCATGCCGATTTTGCCCTTGGTGGAATATCCCGAAGGGCGATCGCCCGTGGCGGAATTGGATAGCGATCGCGCTAAGCCGGTGTTAGAGGAGTTCGTCTGTTCCGAGGATCGATGGGTGCGCGTGGGGGCGTTGTTGGTTTGGGCCCACTATCGCTATCCGCTACCGGAAACGGTTCAACGGGAACGCGATCGAATTGTCAAAAGTGTGGTCAAAGAGGCGTTTTCTGAGGAAACGGCGAAATCCATCTCGAACTTGTCCATCGATCGCGTGTTGTTTTTAAAAACAACCTCTTTATTTCGAGATTTATCTCTCGATGAGGTTTGGTCGCTCGATCGAGGCTTTCAGTTGAAAACCTACGAGGAAGGGGACGCGATCTGCCGCGAGGGAGAAGTGGGAAACACCCTCTATGTTTTGTATCGCGGGCGCTTGCACGTCACGTCACAAATGGAGGAATCCGATCGATGCCTGACGCCGGGAAGCTATTTCGGCGATAGCAGTTTGTTTGGAGAGTTTCCTTATGGGGCAACGGCCATCGCTGAGTCTTCTTGTCAGTTGTTATGTTTGACGAAAGATAGTTTCGACGTTCTCATTGATGTCTTGCCGAAATTGCCGAGTTGTTTTGCGTTGGCGGCATTAGATAGTGAGTTTTAAGGGACGCTATCAATGCAGAAATGCTTTGAAGTGAAATTGGCTCTTCGCCGTTTAGGGTGACAGAAAAACTGACTTCACGAGATTTCAGGGGTTTTGGCTCTCGATTCTCCAGGTATTTGTATTTTGCTATACATTTTCCCCCGCAAACGGCGGAGACCCGTGAAATTAAGTGAGTGAAATCCAGAGTTGAGACTGTCCCCACTCTCTCGTTCCACACCCCCTAAATCGGTGGTTGAATGTCCTCAAAACGCAAGGAAATATCGGGCATCACGAACTCGTCTACCGTAGATTCGGGAACCTGTTCGATCGACCGTTCGGCTAAGACGTAATAGCCGGCTAACTGGGTATAGCGATCGCTCACTCGTTCCTGTTCCAATACAGTGCCGACGGTGGGATCGCGAAACTGGGTTTGAAACTGCGTCACCACGATACCCTGTGGCGTATCTCGGGTTTCCAGGGTATCGACAGTGACTTTCACCCCTTCTAAGGTGCGGTTGACTTGAGTGATGACGCCGTCTTTAACACGATAAAAGGCATTGGCTTCGTTGCCCACTTCGCGGACGATAGCCGCCCCCGAATTATCGATGCCTTCTAAATCGAACAGGGCGTCTCCGTGAATCTCCTCAAAGGGCAAGCGGCGACGGTGAATCACCTCCATTTGCAGTTGTCCTTTGACAAAATCCCGTAAGTCGGTGTCTTCGATGTCGTAGACGGAGACGTTGAGATCCGCTTCGACAAGAACCGTCCCCCGTTCGCTGGCATCTCCTGACTGTACCAACACCGTCGCCGAATAGCCGGGAAAGTCAGCATCCCAGGTATAACGGTTGCTGTAGGCCTCTTGAAAGAGCTGAGTCGCCGAGGGAATGGCGGAGGCGACGCCTCCCCAACTCCACAGGCTCAAAGCCGCGAGACAACTCAAACTGACTGCTAAAACTCGTTGGAGTGTGAACTTCACTGTTTTTAGAACTCCGCTAAACGTCGTTCGTTTTATTCTAGGAAGTTTCTCGGCAACCCGTTGGCATTAACCCGTTGGCATTAAGGACAACCCAGGCCATCGAGGGAGGATACCGCCTGTTGGTAAGAGTTCGGTTGGCCGCGATCGAGAAACAGTTGTACTGCTTGGCTTCAGTCCGCCCAAGCCCCGTCGCGATCGCCGAGTTCCACAGCTAACACGGCGCGGTTGTGGTAGGCGCGGGCCGAAGAGATACCCCCACCTCGAACAGTTGGCGAATTCGCCAACGAGATTTGATTGGGACGTCCGATGTATCAGAAACACAAGAGTTCTAGCGATATCTAAGCTTTAACTTTTCAACAACTGCCCCCTTCAAATTTGGGGGTTTTTTCAAAAATGGTTATTATAAAAATACAAAGAAAGTCGTTTCATTTCGTCTCAAAAACAAACATCTTCAGGAGTTTTGCTGTTTGACCTGGAGTATTCCTCAGAGTATTCCTAAGAGTATTCCTTAAGGAATAGTTCTTCCGAAGGAGAACGACGTCAGGAAGGACATGAAAAATTTGAGACGCAGTCCCATTCAATTTGAATGGTTGTCAAATTGAAGCGACTTGTTGAAAGAGTTATGTTGAGTCGCGAGGTTCTGGGTTTTTGTCGTTTCCCCAGATTAACGGTTCCGAAAGGAGTGCGAAACCACTCATCAGAACAGCCTGACGGAATCGACTCGAGCTTTAAAGGTCTGAAAAACGCCACTCAACACAACGCTGTCGATGGACTTTCCCTGAGATTGCAAGCCAATTGACCTCAAATTTGACTTGCCGTTATCAAAACCCCGTTTTTTTAAAAAAACCGGGGTTTTATCGATGTTTAAAAAAATATAGACGAATAAATTATCGTTCCGATCGTTGCATCATTTCGCTGCATCATTCAAAGGACTGCGCGATGCGATCGCTCTTCGCCGCCATAATAAAATCGTTGCGGTGCAGTCCGTTAATGGCGTGCGTCCACCAAGTCACAGTAACTTTTCCCCATTCCGTCAGCAACGCCGGATGATGGCCTTCTTTTTCCGCTTCTTCCCCAA
Source organism: Baaleninema sp. (assembly GCF_049974805.1). Classification (NCBI taxonomy): domain Bacteria; kingdom Bacillati; phylum Cyanobacteriota; class Cyanophyceae; order Oscillatoriales; family Oscillatoriaceae; genus Baaleninema; species Baaleninema sp. The sequence continues at coordinate 53,460 of NZ_JBNGCO010000010.1, read as the reverse complement.
CCCGTTGCGTAAACGCCAACGCCGTTTTGAAATCGGGAAAGCGGTAGATTTTTTGAAGATGCAACTCCCCATATTCTTCAATGGCTTCCCAATCGGTAATTTCAGCTTTGAGTTCTTCAACTTCAGCTTGACTCAGCGGCGTCGAGTTCCCTTTACAAGGTTCGCAGTGTTCTCGATCGAGGCTTTCCATTCTGTTAACTCTCTAATTTACTCAGTCGGTCGATCGAGCCTCAGTACGGGGTGCATCTCAAAAATGTAAGTTTATCAAATTGACGTCTTTGCAATGAATTGAGCTGTTGTTGGGTTTCGCTATCGCTCCACCAAACCTACGTCAAATTACGTCAAACTACGTCAAACTCATATTTTTACAAAATATTTTTACAAATTTTGACAAAAGTGAGATGCACTCCTCGGTACGAGACTCAATACGATTGTGCGATCGCACCGCTGCCAATCTCCTCTTTCCACAGACTTATTTTTCACTAAAGCCTTCAGCCAGCCACGCCAAATCGCCTCGGAACGCCATCGACAACGCCCCGAGGCTCAAATTCAACCCTCTCTAGCCTCCAAAATACTCAGACGTAAAATTCCCATGCAACCCGTAGGGAATGTGATATTTCAACTTTAACTCGGCGATGGGGCCGGCATCGATCGACCGTGCGTCGAAAATCGCCAACTTCGATCGATGCGTCTGCGCATCGTACACCAACAACAACACCCATCCATCATCTTCCGCCGTTCCCCCCGGACGGGGAACGAACGTCGGTTCGCCGCCAAACCCCCGAGGCGCAAAACTCCACACCTGACGCGCCCCCGTTTCGCGATCGACCTTCATCACCCCCTGTAACGGAGCGTTTCCCCGTTCCGGATGGGCGATTCCCACAAACAAATATCGATTTTTCCGCCCCACTTTCGACGGATGCAACACCGGAAACTCGCAACAGCGAGGTTCGACCACCTCGTGACGGACGCGGTTTTCCTGCAAATTCACCCGGAAATTCCACAACTGGCCCTCGGGAATCTGACTAAAATCCACCTCGCGAAAATCAGAATCCGGGTCGGGTTGCGGGAACGACTCATAACAAATCGAATCGACCACCACTTCCCCCTCTTCCTCCCAAGCATTGGCGTGGTGGAACACAAAACAGGGTTCAGTTTCAATAATTTTCACGTCGCGAGACCCGTCGCGGGGAATCAAAATGACGTTGGTGGGGGCGCTGGGGTCGAACTTGACGCATTCCGCCGCCCCGCGAAAGCCCAATAGATAAGGAAGGGGATTCAAGCTAACGGGATTTTGGAAAAAGACGCAGTAGTTGGGCGTAATCGCCATATCGTGGAGAAAGGCGAAACCGGGAATGGCGTGGCTGTGTTGGCGTTGCAGCGTTCCGTCTGGCGTAAACTCGTAAATGGTGATGTCCGCCGACAGTCCCGCTTTCACGGCGAAATTCACCAAAACGGGTTTTCCGTCGTCGAATTGCGAGGCGGGGTCGATGTGGGGATGCGCGGAAAACGCCCCCCCTTCCTCGAGAAGTCCGTCGAGGCGATCGATCCCTTCAGTTTCCAAGGTTTTCGGGTCGAGGCGATGGGGTTCGGCCGCTTCCCACAACGCCAGCAGTTTACCGCCCCAGTAGATAATGTTGGTGTTGGCGATGTTTTTCAGGCGCAAATCGAAGAGGTTCGCCAGCCAACCGCCGGGTTTTTGGGTGCCGAAGACGCCGCGATAGAGCGGTTTTCCGGCTTTTTGTTCTTCGAGAAAGCCTTGGGTTCGCACGAAACGGTTTTGGAAAAAGGCGCGACCGTCTTTGAAGGCGATCGCACAAGCCATTCCATCCCCGTCGAAGGGGTGATTGATGGGGTAGTCGCCGATATTCAGCAAACCGGGTCCGACGCGAAACAGGGTTCCGGTCAACTCTGGGGGAATTTCCCCTTCGATGTCGTCTATCCAGTACGCCGACTCTTGAGTTTGGGAGAGATAGCCCCGTTTCCAATCTTCGCGACTGTAGGGAAGACTCGATTTTGACGCTCGATCGCCTTGTCGGTTGTAAGTCTGCATAACGGCTTGCAATTCTCGGGTGTTCTAATATCGGGTGTTTTGATATCGGGCGCATCGGAGAGGGAACGCCCGATCTTCGCTATTGTAACGATATATTGCGAACACTTCAGAATTGTAACGGGGCGATCGCTACCCTAAAAAAAGTCTTCACAATTACCAGAAACACTCGAAATTTGCCATGTCTGACGGACAATCCACCCTCGAAACGCCAATTCTCCTGAAACCCAACACCCTCTGGCGGCGCACCCTCGAACAAACCCAACAGGCGATCGACTGCGGCGCCTTGCAACCCATCGCCACGGATTACGAATACATTGAACGAGGAGACGTGCGGTTTCTAGTGCGAATTGTCTCCAGTCTAGTCCGAAAAGAAAAAGCAAAAAATAAACGAGAAAAGCATTCAAAAGAGACAAAAAAAGATTTCAATCCATTTCTTCCCTACGAAGAAAAACTCTTTGTTGCCGATATTTCAAAAACCCATCTTTGCTTGTTAAACAAGTTCAACGTCGTCGAACACCACCTTCTAATCGTGACGCGCCACTTCGAGCATCAAGAAACCTGGCTCACCGCCTCCGACTTCGAGGCCATGCAAGTCGGGTTGCAGGAAATCGACGGTTTGGCGTTTTACAACGGCGGAAGAGAAGCCGGTGCCAGTCAGAAACACAAGCATTTACAACTGGTTCCCCTTCCCATGATGCCCGATGGGGGGCGACTTCCCATCGAGGAGGCGATCGCACGCACGCAGTACGACGCGCAACAGGAGGGCGACATCGGACAAACCCCCAGTTTTCCCTTCCCCCACGCCATCGCGCCTCTGACTCCCGACACCGACGCCGAAACCGTCTTACAAACCTATTACCGCCTGCTGAACGCCGTGGGGATTCTCGAGGGGGAACCGACGACAGAACGCCAAACTCAACCCTACAACCTCTTGGCGACGCGAGAGTGGATGCTCGTCGTTCCCCGCGTTCGAGAAGATTTTCAGGGGATTTCCGTTAACGCTTTGGGATTCGCCGGAGCTTTGCTAGTGCGCGACGAAACCCAGTTACAGCAACTGAAAGCCAGCCAACCGCTCAATATCCTGACCCACGTGGCTAAGATGGAAGAAGAAGAGGACTAGCCTCGTTTTCACGTTTTAAGGAAACCCAAACACCCATGAAAGCTGTTGTTGGAGCCAGAATCGTAGTTCTCGGAGTGGGGGCGGTGATGGCGGTAACGAATCCCGGCGAAGCTGCTTACGACGCCTATGCAGGAGAGAAACTGTCTGTGTATTTGAAAGAGGAAGCTTGCAGTCAAGCGGGGCGGTTGCAGAGTCCTTGTGAGTCCCTGGTGGAGTCGAGTCAGCCGGAGTTGCAACGCCTTATTGCCAACAACACCGATCGCCAAAATTTTCTCCTGTTCAGTCTCTACCATACGGAGTTTGCGGTGCCGATTCCCGGTATTCCCTCTGTTGAAGCCCACACCATCGGCGGGTTTCGACAGTTTCATATTTATGAGGTGAAGACGGAAAAACGGTAGCGCGATTTTCTGAATACTCTTTAAACTCTGAATTCCTGCCAGATCCCCGGCATCTTGGAGATGCCGGGGATCTTAGATGAGATCCTAGATGAAACGAAGTTAAGCAATTCTACTTACCTCAACCCCTCGAAATGTAAAGTTTTGAGAACTACCCCTTGCCGATTTGTTTAATCGCTATACAGTGATTAAAGTATAAAAACGCTTCGGTTAGGCATATGAGTAGCAATTTAGCCAGTCTTTTACGGGAAGGGACGAAACACTCCCACACCGCAGCGGAAAACACCGCTTTTATGAAATGCTTCCTCAAAGGAATTGTAGAGCGGGAGCCGTTCCGCAAGCTCCTAGCGAACTTATATTTGGTCTATAGCACCCTTGAGGAAGAAATCCAAAACCATTTGGACAATCCCGCCGTCAAAGGGATTTACTTCCCCGAACTCAACCGAACTCAGAAACTCGAAGAGGATCTCGCTTACTACTACGGCGACAACTGGCGGGAACAAATTGTCCCGGTGGAAGCCGGAAAAGTGTATGTCGATCGAATTCGGGAAGTGGCCCAAACCCAACCGGAACTGTTGGTGGCCCACGCATACACCCGCTATATGGGGGATTTGTCCGGCGGACAAAGCCTGCGAACCATCGCACGTTCGGCGTTAGATTTACCCGAAGATAAAGGAACGGGGCTGCACGAATTCGACGCCATTGCGACGCCGGAAGCGCGACGGGCGTTTAAATTCCGCTATCGCGACACCCTCAACGCTTTACCGGTGTCTGACGATATCGCCCATCGCATGGTGGACGAAGCGAACTTGGCGTTTGAGCTCAATCGCAACGTCATGCACGATTTGGAAGACGAAGTGAAAGCCGCCATCGGCGACCACGTTTTCGATTTGGTGACGCGCCAAGACAAGCCGGGAAGTACCGAACGGGCCCCCGGTCAAGCCGCGAATATGGTTCCGACGGAGTAGTGTAGGTTGGGGCGATGGTATGGAAACTCAACGGAGACGAGGGTTTTTTGTTGGGTTTCCCCGTTTTAACTAACCTACATTTTCTAACTTTTCTGATTTTCCTGAGTTTTAGCTGAAAGTTCCGACCGACACGGATAAATTCTTAACTCGATCGCCGCTTTTTTTTGGGATTTATCGATCGAAAATTCCATTTTTTATAACCGTTAGGCCAACAAGCCTCGGCGATCGAGTAAGAATTTTTTCTCGAACTTTTTTTTCAGACCGAACTGTTTTCTGAAATTCCAGAAAATTGGGAGTTTAGCAAACTGCGCTAAATTCGACCGTTTCAAACATCGAACCTGTTTCAATATTCAGACCGAATTACCAAATTACCAATGGAAGCACTGACTCAAACCGTTCGTTTCAATTCCGATCTCCTCGTTAAATACGATCGACCCACACCTCGCTACACCAGCTATCCCCCCGCCACGGAACTCCACGAGAAGTTTACAGAAGAAGAATTCAAAGCGGCCATCGAACGAGGCAACGCCAAAAAAACGCCGCTTTCTCTCTATTTTCACATTCCTTTTTGCGAAAGTGCCTGCTATTTTTGCGGCTGCAACGTGATTATCACGGGATTAAAAGATCGCGTGGTCAATCCCTATTTAGAATACCTGTTTAAAAACATCGAACGGACGGCGGCGTTAATCGATCGCGATCGCCCGGTGGTTCAACTGCACTGGGGCGGCGGGACGCCGAACTACCTCACCCCGGAACACGTGGAAATGTTGTGGAACAAAATCCACGAACATTTCACCTTTGCCGAGAACGCGGAAATCTCCATCGAAGTCAATCCCCGCTACGTCGATCGCAACTACATTCACTTCTTAAGAAAACTCGGCTTCAACCGCATCAGCTTCGGCATTCAAGATTTCGATCCCAAAGTGCAGGAAGCCATCAACCGCATCCAACCCGAAGAAATGCTCTTCAACGTCATGAGTTGGATTCGCGAAGCAGAATTTGAAAGCGTCAACGTCGATCTCATCTACGGTTTGCCTTACCAAAGCTTGGAGACGTTCCGCAACACCATTGAAAAAACCCTACAACTCGATCCCGATCGCGTGGCGGTGTTCAACTTCGCCTATGTTCCCTGGATGAAACCGATTCAGAAAAAGATTCCGGTAGAAGCCTTACCCCAGGCGGCGGAAAAACTGGACATTTTCCACATGACGATCGACAAACTCACCGAAGGCGGCTACGTTTTCATCGGGATGGATCACTTCGCCAAACCTGACGACGAGTTGGCGATCGCGCAACGGGAAGGGGTACTTCACCGCAACTTCCAAGGCTACACCACCCAGCCGGATTCCGAACTGTTTGGATTTGGCGTGACGTCTATCAGCATGCTGCACGACGTTTACGTGCAGAATCACAAGCGTCTCAAAGACTTCTACAAGGCGATCGATCGCCAAGAACAACCCATCGAAAAAGGCGTTCACCTCGCCGAAGACGATAACATCATGCGCCGTGAAGTCATCATGGAACTGATGTGTCACTTCCGCCTGGACAAACGGGAAATCGAAAACAAATATCTCATCGATTTCGATACCTACTTCTCCGAGGAAGAAAAGGGGTTGAAAGACTTAGAAGACGATGGCTTGTTGATGAACTTCCCCGATCGCATTGAAGTCACCCCCAGCGGACGACTTCTCATCCGCAACATCGCTTTTGCTTTCGACGCTTACACCAAAGAGATCCAACACCAACGCTTCTCGAAAGCCATCTAATCCTCTCTCCATCGAGGCGTATGAGGGTACGCCTCGATTTTTCTCCTTCTCCCTCCGTGTCCTCAAGCTCTGGTGTGGTGAAATTCCTTTAATTTCAAAGCTTTAAGATAATCGATCGAGATTCCCATCGCGTTCTATTGCGAAATTTTTCTAAAGATTTTCAAACTAAATCTCGATCGAATTCGATAAACTCTGCCATTTGTTTGTCCAAACCTTGTCCTTCTAGACTTCGATCGAAAGCCCTATGAAAATTTTAATGATTCAACCCAACTACCACTCCGGCGGCGCAGAAATTGCCGGAAACTGGCCCCCGAGTTGGGTTCCCTACGTCGCAGGTGCCTTGAAAAACGCGGGATTCGACAACGTGCGGTTCGTCGATGCCATGACGAAGTACATCGACGACGAAACCCTCGGCACAATCATCGAAGCCAACCAACCCGACGTGGTGATGGCAACGGCGATTACGCCGATGATTTACCAATCCCAAAAAACGCTGCAAATTGCTAAAGAAGCCTGCCCCAACGCCGTTACGATTATGGGGGGCATTCACCCGACGTATATGTATTCCGAGGTACTGCACGAAGCGCCCTGGGTCGACTACATTATTCGCGGTGAAGGAGAAGAAGTCACGGTGAATTTGATGCGGGCGATCGAAAGCGGTTCCGACAAACGCGATCGCCATGACATCAAGGGAATCGCCTTTCTCGAAGACGGAAAAGTCGTCGCCACCGAAGCCCATCCCCCCATTTGCGATCTCGACACCCTAGATCCCGACTGGAGTATCCTCGATTGGAACGATTACTACTACACGCCTCTCAACGTGCGTTTGGCAGTCCCCAACTACGCCCGAGGTTGCCCCTTCCGCTGTCGCTTCTGTTCCCAGTGGAAGTTCTGGCGGAAATATCGTTCTCGCACCCCGGAAAAATTCGTTGACGAAATCGAAAAACTCGTCAAAGAATACAACGTGGGTTTCTTTATCCTCGCCGACGAAGAACCCACCATCAGCAAACCTCGCTTTATCGCCTTGTGCGAGGAAATGGTGAAACGCGATCTCGGCGTTCACTGGGGTATTAATACTCGCGTAACGGACATTTTGCGGGACGAAAACGAGTTGGCATTATATCGCAAAGCGGGCTTGGTTCACGTTTCCTTGGGAACGGAAGCCGCCGCTCAACTCAAACTGAATTTGTTCCGCAAAGAAACGACGATTGAAGAGAACAAACGGGCGATTAAACTGCTCAAAGATAACGGCATCGTTGCCGAAGCGCAGTTTATCATGGGGCTGGAAAACGAAACCCCCGACACCATTGAAGAAACCTATCGCATGGCGCGGGATTGGCAGCCGGACATGGCGAACTGGAATATGTTCACGCCCTGGCCGTTTTCTGAGTTGTTTGAAGATTTGGGCGATCGCGTAGAAGTGCGGGATTATTCTCAGTACAATTTCGTGACGCCGATTATGAAACCGGACGCCATGGAACGGGAAGACGTTCTTAAAGGGGTGTTGCGGAACTACGCTCGTTTCTATCTGTGGAAGACGTTAGAGTATTGGTTTGTTAAAGATCCCTTCAAGCGCAAGTATTTGCTGGGATGTTTGAAAGCCTTCGCTCAAACCACTTTGAACAAGCGTTTTTATAACCTCAGCCGCGTCAAACAGAAAGGCTTGGGGATGGAAATCGAACTGGGTTTCGACGAAACGAAAATTCTCTCGCGGGAAGAAATCGCCAAACGGAAACAGGAACATCCGGAACTGGCCGCAGACGTGGATTTTGCGGGAACGGTTTCCGCTTGCGGTGCGCCTCGGGATTTGGAATATAACGAGGACGAGGCTAGTTCTCAGGATTCCGGTTCTCAAACCATGAAGGTGTAGGAACGCCAGATCGATCGTTTCCCGTAGAGATGTTGCGTGCAACGTTTCTACGGGATTTTTATTGTGTACGATTCATGCAATTCTCGTGATGCAATTCTCGGTCAAAAAAACCGGGTTTCTGCGTAAATCTATTGCAATTTTCTCACCCCAATCACCCGTTATAAATAATCTTATAGGTTTGAAAAAGCTGTTGGGTTTAGCTTTCGTTTCACCCAACCTACGAAATTTGATTGTTTATCGCTGAACGAACGGCGAGATCGGGAAGTTAAGCGAAAACTCTATTCGTTGCACGGGGTTCGTGACGTTCAGTCGAGTATTATCGATTTCAATACCGCGCGTATCACTTTGTCTCCACCTTGTCTTGAAGAAAAACTTCACATAAGCGATGGACTATCCTTCGTTAAAGATATTTTCAACGAAGAGTCTGGGGAGGCGTTGCAAATTGACGATCTGAATTATAGCTTAATTAACGATGGAATTCAACTACAAGCCAAACTTCACGGCGAACGCCGTTTTGTCGGACGAGTCGATCTCGAATTCGCGCAAGATTTGCTCGTCAACCTTCAAGATGGAACTATCAATCTCCAAGCCGGAGAATTGAACGTAAGTAGTCCTGATATTCCGGTCAGTCTCGTAAAAAGTTCGATTTCTCAAAAAATCGAACAACAAATCGCTAAAATCGACGGGAAAGATATTGAAGAATTGCTGTCCGACGATGACAGTAGCTTAATTCAAGATACAGAACTCGATCCCAAGGTAGTGAAGCTGTTAACGGAAGACGACGGAAAGATTTTTAACGCTCGCTTCGATGGCGAGTCAGGATTAATCCTTTCTGTCGGAACGAACTAAAGCTTTTCTAACCCCCCTTTGCCAACTTCCAACATTCCCCCGCGATCGCCCAATCCTCCTGAGCGCGAATCACCAAAACTCGCACCGTCGAATCCACCGCCGCAATATCCGCATCCTTCACAGACGCGGCGTTTTTGCGCGAATCGAGTTTCAAACCCAAAAAATCTAACCCCGCACAAGTGGCCGCCCGCACGTCGGCGGAATTTTCCCCCACCCCGGCGGTAAACGCCAAAACATCCAAACCGCCTAACTGGGGAATCATCGAGGCGATCGAACTCTGCAACCGAGAAACATACATCTCAAACGCCAACTTGGCGCGATCGCTTCCATTTTCCATGGCCTTGAGGATCGATCGCATATCCCCCGACTCCCCAGAAACACCTTTGAGTCCCGATTCCTTATTCAGCATTCGATCGACGCCCTCAAAATCGAACCCTTCCTCTCGCATCAAATACATCGGAATCGCCGGATCGATCGAACCACTACGACTTCCCATCATCAACCCTTCCAACGGCGTAAAACCCATCGTCGTATTCACGCTAATACCATCGCGAACCGCCGCCAGCGAACACCCATGTCCCAAATGACAAGTCACAATTCGCAGCGATTCCACCGATTCCTCGAGGAGTTCCGCCGCCCGTTCCGCACAGTAGCGATGGCTGATACCGTGAAACCCATACCGACGTACCCCCTTCTCGAACCAGTGATAGGGAATCGGATACGCCGCCGTAGATTTCGGCATTTGACTGTGAAACGCCGTATCGAACACCGCCACCTGGGGGATATCTCCCAACACCTCCTCCACCGCGAGGATTTCCTCCAAATGTGCCGGATTGTGGTTGGGGGCTAACGGAATCAAATCCTCGATCGCTTGTTTCACCCCTGGCGTAATCAGCGTGGCGTCCGAATACTCCGTTCCACCGTGAACCACCCGATGGCCGACAATCGCGATTTCCGACAAGTTCTCGAGAACCTGAGTTTCCCCCTGCACCAGCGTATCCAGCATTTCCCCCAAACCGTGGGCCCGGGCGTGAATCGAGAGTTCGCTTTTCTGTTTCGTCTCGTTGGCTTCCACCGTTAACAGTCCGTAGTCCGTTCCCACGCCCCAATCGATGGTAGCTTCCCAAATCGGCTCTTGAGGCGTCTCGGGAAACCCCACATCAGGAACATCGTACAAACAGCTTTTCTGAGAACTCGAACCAGCATTCAATACGAGAATCTTCATCATTGAAAATTGAGAATTGATAACTTCACTCCATCACCCCATCACCGCATCACGTCCCCGGTCGCGTGCGAAGGTTTTCGTCGAGATAAGATCGATCGGCTAAGGCATGCATAAGAGGTCCGTGTTCGCGGAATTCGACCACACTCACGCCGCCAACGGGCATGGCGATGCGATCGCGGAACCGTCCCGCATCGATTCCCAGCAAGCTACAAATCATGATGCGAATGGTAGCTTTGTGAGAAACCACCAAGACATTACCCGTCTCGTGGCGTTCCTGAATTTCGCGAATTACCTCCGAGGAGCGACGGGCGACTTCGATGCCCTTTTCGCCGCCCGTGGGGGCGTTCCAACCGGGATCGGTCAACCATCGGATGTAATCATCGTGAAATTCCTGGTTGACTTCATCGGGGGTTTTACCTTCCCATTTTCCATAGGCGAGTTCTTTGATTCCTTCGCGAATCTGGGGCGTTAAGCCAGTTCGATCGCACAAAAACTTCGCCGTAGAAAGGGTTCGTTGCATGGGACTGACGTACACCGCAGCCCAATCGAGATCGGCATAAGTTTCAGCGAACTGATGCGCCATTTTCGACCCGTCTTCCGTTAAATCCGGATTGAGATCGCCGCAATATCCGCCGATTTTACTGTGGGTGGTTTCGCCGTGTCGGATGAAGAAGAGTTTCATGAATCGTTACCTTGCGTTCGACAAGCCGATCGCCCCAGCCGGGGAGAGACGCCGACGCCGGGAATCGGGGGGCGAGGCGTCGTCGGCTGACCGTCCCGACTGCGGGTCTGGCGGTTGCGTCTTCGACAGGTGCTAAATCTTGTGTTACCCTTCCTGGGAAATATCGCGATCGTTACCAACAAAGGTTACTCCTGAAAATTTAATTTTTACGTTAACTTCCCGTTAAGGATTTTCTAAATCTTAGTCTTTTCTCAACTTTCCTCAATATTTAACAAGTCCCGCTTGAAATTTCTAGGGTATGTGAGCTAAAGATAAAATTAAACGTCCCGCTCCGAAAGGGGTTGTCGTCGCTGAAACTCTTTCAAGGTAGGGTTTTAAAGACGATGGCGACAGCCAGGACGACAAAAACTTTAAGTTTTCTCCAGAAAATTTCCCAGTGCGATCGCTTACCATTGTTAGCAATCCCGAAAAATAGAATCGCAGGATTGCCATCCTCTCTTTATCATAATCCTTCCGTACAAGCCTCTACCCAAAGGAAGATATCGCAACACCCCAAACAGACTGCGATCGCCGAGAATATCTTCCTTTCAGTTGAATAAAATTCAGCCAAAATTGACGAACTCACAGGACAATTATGACTTTAACCCCCACCAAACCCGTCTCAAGCCAAACCCCCCTCAGCCCCGACGAACTGCAAAAAATCCATGCCTACTGGCGAGCTGCCAACTATCTGGCCGTTGGCATGATTTACCTCAAAGCCAACCCCCTACTGAAAGAACCCCTCAAACCCGAACAGGTTAAAAAACGGCTTCTGGGTCACTGGGGATCGAGTCCCGGCTTGAGCTTCCTCTACATCCACCTCAACCGCCTCATCAAAAAATACGACCTCAACGCCCTCTACATCGCCGGCCCCGGTCACGGCGCACCAGGCGTCCTCGCCCCGGTGTACCTCGAAGGCACCTACTCAGAAATCTACCCCGACAAAAGCGAAGACGAAGAAGGGATGCGAAAATTCTTCAAACAGTTTTCCTTCCCCGGCCATATCGGCAGTCACGTCACCCCAGAAACCCCCGGTTCCATCCACGAAGGAGGCGAACTCGGCTATAGCCTCTCTCACGCCTTCGGTGCCGCCTACGACAACCCCGATCTCATCGTAGCGGCGGTGGTCGGCGACGGCGAAGCCGAAACCGGGCCGTTGGCAACAGCGTGGCACTCCAATAAATATCTCAACCCCATCCGCGACGGTGCCGTGCTGCCCATCCTGCACCTGAACGGCTACAAAATCGCCAACCCCACCCTACTCTCGCGAATTTCCGCTGAAGAACTCGAGAGCCTTTTCCGAGGCTACGGGTACACCCCTTACGTCGTCGAAGGAAGCGATCCCGAGGCCATGCACCAGAAAATGGCGGCCACTTACGAAGAGTGCATCGCGGAAATCCGCCGCGTGCAACAAGAAGCCCGTCAAAGCGGCGTGGCGACGCGCCCCCGCTGGCCGATGATTATTTTCCGCACTCCCAAAGGCTGGACGGGACCCGAAAAAGTCAACGGCCACAAAGTCGAAGGCTTCTGGCGGGCGCACCAAGTTCCCTTGGCGGACGTTCACAAAAACCCCGAGAACCTGAAACAACTCGAAGCCTGGATGAAGAGTTACAAACCCGAAGAACTCTTCGACGAAAACGGAACGTTAATTCCCGAACTGAAGGAACTGGCCCCGAAAAACCACCGCCGCATGAGTGCCAACCCCATCTCCAACGGGGGATTGGTGCGTAAAGACCTGAAATTACCGGAGTTCCGCAACTACGCTGTGGACATCCCGTCGCCGGGTCATGTGGAAGTTGAAAACACCCGCATTATGGGGGAATTTCTGCGAGACGTGATGCGGAACAACATGACGAATTTCCGCGTGTTCGGTCCTGACGAAACCGCCTCCAACCGTCTCGGGGCTCTCTACGAAGTCACTCAAAAAGCCTGGATGGGGGAAATTCTGCCTGAAGACGCCGACGGAAGCCTTCTCTCTCCCGACGGACGGGTGATGGAAATGCTCAGCGAACATACCTTAGAAGGGTGGTTAGAGGGTTATCTACTGACGGGACGACACGGCTTGTTCCATACTTACGAAGCCTTCGCTCACGTCATTGATTCTATGTTCAACCAACATGCCAAATGGTTGGACATTTCCAAACACGAAGTATCTTGGCGTGCGCCCCTGTCCTCGTTGAATATCCTGCTGTCTTCGGTGGTATGGCGTCAGGACCATAATGGTTTCAGCCACCAAGACCCCGGTTTCATTGATTTGGTGACGAATAAAAGCGCCGAGGTGACGCGGATTTATCTTCCGCCAGACGCCAACTGTTTGTTGTCTGTTACCGATCACTGTTTGCGGAGTAAGAACTATGTCAACGTCATCGTGGCGGACAAGCAAAAGCACCTGCAATATTTGAGTATGGAGGATGCTATCGCCCACTGCACCAAAGGGATTGGTATTTGGGAATGGGCGAGTAACGACGACTGCGGTAAGGAACCGGACGAACCGGACGTGATTATGGCTTGCTGCGGCGACATTCCCACGATGGAATCTTTGGCGGCGACGGCGATTCTGCGGGAAGAGTTTCCCCACATCAAAGTCCGGTTTATCAACGTGGTGGACTTGTTCCGTATGCAGTCGGAAGGGGAACATCCCCACGGACTCTCGAACCGAGATTTTGATAGTTTGTTCACTCCGGACAAACCGGTCATTTTCAACTTCCACGGCTATCCCTGGTTGATTCACAAACTCACTTATCGCCGCAGCAATCAAGAACGGATTCACGTTCGCGGCTATAAGGAACAGGGGAATATCAACACGCCGTTGGAGTTGGCGATTCGCAACCAGATCGATCGATTCAATTTGGTTATCGACGTCATCGATCGCGTTCCCAAGCTGGGTTCTGCGGGGGCTTACGTCAAGGAACGGATGAAGAACGAAATCATCAACAACCTGCATTACGTCCTCGAACACGGAACGGACAAACCCGAAATCACCAACTGGAAATGGCCGTATTAGGGAGATGAAGAGGCGATGAGGTGAGGTGAAGAGGGACGAGTCAAGACAGTTCGCCGTTTCTCTTCATCCCCTCATCCCCCCTCATCCCCCTTGCCCGAATTGATGTTGTAACTAGGAGAAAATATGAGCGATCTCATCGCAGTTGCTTACGATGACGAATTTAAGGCTGAAGAAGTACGCCTCGCACTGATGAAGTTGCAAAAAGAGCATCTCATCGAACTCGAAGACGCCGCCGTTGTCGTGAAAAATCAAAAAGGTAAAGTCAAACTCAATCAAGCCATCAATCTCACCGCAGCCGGAGCCGCCAGCGGTGGATTTTGGGGCTTGCTCATCGGCGTTCTGTTCCTCAGTCCGCTTCTCGGCGTCGCTGTCGGTGCGGCGGGGGGTGCCATTGGTGGCGCTCTCAGCGATATTGGCGTGGACGATGATTTTATGCGGGAACTGGGCGAGTCGATGACGCCGGGAAGTTCGGCGTTGTTCTTGTTGGTTCGGAAAGTGACGCCGGACAAGGTTCTCGATGAAGTGGCGCAGTACGGCGGAAAGGTGCTTCGCACGTCGCTGAGTAAGGATCGCGAGAATCAGCTTCAGGAAGTCTTGTCGAATCGAGGGATTGCTTTGGAGGAAGCGCCTGCTTAGATCTCGGTTCGGTTTCGTGCGTTTTCACCCCCGGTATCGTTGAGATACGGGGGGTTTTTGACTACTCCCCGCGCTGAAGCGACGGGGATTCCCCGGAGGGATTTCAGAACTTCCGACTTGTCGGACTCATAGGCGAAGTCAAATACGCCTCTATGGGTTGCCCAAAGGCTTCCCTTTACTTGTTTGCGATCGCCTTTGATCTCTCGCCGATGGAACCACTTTGCTACCGACATTTCTGCGTGATGCAAGTCTGCCCTCACGGGATGTTAAGCCCCTTCCATTCGGGTTATCGAGAAGGTAATTCAATTATATCACTGCGGCTAAAGCCGCACGAGTCGCGTTTCCGCCCCGGATTAAAATCACGGGGCTACCACGCTCCCGGACTCTTTCGTGTTGCGACAGGGTGGGATTGGGGCATCCCCTCATCCCATTATCTCTTCATCCCATTATGTCCTCATCAATGATGGTGTCCGTAAGCGCCGGATTCGGGCTGAAAGGGGGCGGTTTCTTCGCTAACCTGGACGCCAAGCTGTTCTAACATTCTTTTTAATACGGGATCGGGGGAGAGGCGCAGGTAATTTGAGGCGATTTCGAGGGAAACGTGGCGGTTTCCCAGGTGATAGGCGGCGCGGAGTAAGTCTAAGGGGGTGGCGGCGGTGACGGTGAGGACGGGTTCGGGTTTGGCGAGGATGCGAACCCAGCAGTCGCGGCTGTCGGGTTGCAGCCAGTCGCCGTCGCGGAGGACGGTTCCTCGGGTTAGCCGTAAAAAGAGGGTTTCGCCGGAATCTGCGGTGAAGCGGTGTCGGCTGCGGGTGCGATCTTCGGCGCTGAGGGAAAGGGTAAAGTCCGGGTCGATCGACTCCTGGGGACGCACGATTTGGGTTAAAACGAGCATTTTTAAACGTTAATCGCGTTTTTTGTTTATTTTAAGGGATTTTTTTCTCTTTTTTGGTGAACGCAATAGATTTTTTTATATATGGAGTTTTTACTAAGATTTGAGGTTATAAGCAGATTTTATGCCCCCTATCCAGATTTTGTATTAAAACTTACAAATTACACCATAATATCCGAAGACCCAGATTTGTGGACTTCTTTGCCAAAAGCATTGAGAGTCAATTGGCATAAGATCGGGTATTTTCAAGGGATCTGCTAGATCCCTGCTTTCGATCTCGATGTATGTTTTAGACGCAGATTTGGGATTTGACTGCGATCGTCGCGATAATTATCTTACTTTTAGGTGGCTTTAATGTTTTTTGCAAAAAAATAGAGGTTTTTGGGCATAATCTCTCTATTTTTGCCTTTTATTCGGTTTTTTTTGCAAGAGAGAACCGCAGTATCTCAACCGATAGTAATTTTTATATATCGTAATGTTACTTAACTTAAGTTAATCTGATAACTGAAAAACGCGAAATTTTATCAGTTATTTGTTGAAGAAAGGGACAAGTAAATTTTTTGAGAGTTAGCATGGTTATATCCCTGGTCGATCGAACTTATATCGAACTTATCTGGTACTGATGCAAACCGCTCTCTAACCCAGTAGAACACCATTTTAGCCTGAGAGGGATCTGTAGAGAGAATCGTTTGGGAATCGAAATCGAGTCATGAAAAGTTAAAACAAGAAATGAGGCGTTTTCAGCCCAAGTCAGGAATTTTTCTTGATATCTTTTATCTTTTTGCTAAAATATAGAGTTGCGCTCAATCGTTTTTTTAAAGAAAGATGCCCGAACGAAGCCTAATTTTAATTGTAGATGACAATGAAGACGATTATATTATTGTCTCTCGATTGGTATCGCCAGAGTATAAAACTCTCTACGTTCCTCAGTTATACGAAGTCCAGAAAAAACTGGAAGAACGCAAACCAATCTGTATTTTATTGGACTATCATATGGGACTTTACAATGGCATAGAAGTGTTAAGAGACATCAAAAAATGCGAACCGGGCAAAAAAACGCCCGTAATTATGATAACAGGAGAAAAAAACTATCGCATTGTTGTCGAATGTATGAAAGAAGGGGCGGCAGATTACTTAGTCAAAGAAGACTACACAAAAGCCCGAATCTTAGAAGTCATTGCCAAGGCGATTAAAGCCAGCGACCGCGAAACCCGGATAGAGCGAGAACGAGAAGAAGCGAAGAAACTGGCGGAAACCGACGAGTTGACGGGGGTTTGGAACCGCCGCTATCTTCTCGAAAAATTAAGGAATAAAATCGAAAACCGACAGTCCCAAATTCAGTCCCTCGATCGATTTGCCGTTGTATTTTTTGATGTCGATCGCTTCAAATCCATCAACGACACTTACGGCCATCTGGCCGGAGACGTTCTCCTGAAAAATATTACCGCGTTCGTCCAAGAACAAATTCGCGATTACGACTTTATCGGACGGTACGGAGGCGACGAATTTATCGTGGTCTTGAACCAAAATTCAGACAGCCATCGGTCTGATTTCCTCCTCCATGCTTGTCGGCGTCTCGATGAAATTCGTCAAGCGATCGAACGTCGATCGATCTCGATTCCCGAGGGAGATCGACCGATTC
Source organism: Baaleninema sp. (assembly GCF_049974805.1). Classification (NCBI taxonomy): domain Bacteria; kingdom Bacillati; phylum Cyanobacteriota; class Cyanophyceae; order Oscillatoriales; family Oscillatoriaceae; genus Baaleninema; species Baaleninema sp. The sequence goes on along the minus strand of NZ_JBNGCO010000010.1, from coordinate 36,319 downwards.
ACATTTCCCTCAGCATAGGCGTGACAGAATTTTCCGGACAACCGACGACGGTCGCAGATATTTTATCCGAAGCCGACAAAGCCTTATACCACGCCAAACAACAGGGACGAAACCGCGTCGCCTACTTTTCCCAAGGACAACTCTATTTATTCGAGTCCGATTCCTCCCCTTAAACACCTCCCGTCGTCTTTCCCCGAACCCACAACAATGCAACATCCCTCAAACCGCCATTTGTCTAAGGCAGATTCCCAGCCTAAACTCGCCAAGCCTCCAGTTGCGGCGACTTCTATCGATCGAATCCCACCTGCGATGTCTGTACCTCAACCCGACTCCTCCTCAATCGATCTCGAAACCGGATTGACCGACATCCTCGATGTCATGGAAGCGCAAGTGTGGTGTCTTCACGACGCCGAAACCTACGGATTAGCCAACCAAGCCCACGCAGATTTCCTAGGATTGCCCAAATCCCAAATCCAAAACCAGCCCCTTGAAACCTTCCTCCCGAGAGAAGTCGCCCGAACTTGCATCAAAAGCAATCGCCAAGTCTGCCAACAGCGACAAAGCATCGTCTTAGAAGAATGGGTTCCCAACGCTACGGGAGAAGCGCGATTGCTCTCCATTACCAAAACTCCGCGACTCAACGGCGACGGCGAGATAACATCTATCGTCTGCGTAGCCATCGACCTGACCGAACAGCGGCGCGTTCAGCAAGAACTGAGAGAGAGTCAAGAACGGCTGGAACTGGCGATGGACGCCGCCGAACATGGCTTTTGGGATTGGAACCTAACCACCAACGAGGTGTATTACAGTCCTCGCTGGTACACCATGCTGGGGTACGAACCGGAAGAACTTCCCATGAAATTTGAAACCTGGGAAATTCTCTTACATCCCGAGGATGGCAAATGGGCGGTTCCCGTGGTTCGCGCAGCCGTCGAACGGGGGAGTTTGTTCGATATTGAATTCCGAATGCGGTGTAAAAACGGCAGTTGGCGGTGGATACGGGCCAAAGGCAAAAGTTACGAAAAAGATATCTCCGGGGTTCCCCACCGCGTCGTCGGAACTCACGAAGACGTTCACCATCTCAAACAAACGGAAGCTCTCCTGGCTATCGAGCAGGAAATCGCCCTGTCCCTGGGGTCTACCAGCGATCTCCAACAGGCGCTCGATCGATTGCTGGATTTGGTGTTACAAATTGACGCCCTCGATTGCGGCGGCGTCTATCTGCGAGACGACCGTACCGGCCAGTTCGAGTTAGTCGTCCATCGCAACCTCTCGCCGGATTTCATCGACGAGGCGAAACATATCGAACTCGACTCCGCTCAAGGGCGGTTGTTGGTTCAGGGAAAACCCGTTTACCAACACTATGAGAAGCTGGATTTAGACCTAGAGAACGATACCGTTCGCCAAACCGAAGGCTTGCAGGCGGTGGCGATCGTTCCCATCTGCTCCAACACCTCAGACTGTCCCGGCGATTCGGTGGTGGCCGCCCTCAACCTCAGCTCCCACAGCCACGACGACATTCCCGAAACCGTCCGCCACGCCATCGAAAGCATCGCCACCCGCATCGGGGAAACGGTGGTGCGGTTGAAGATGGAAGCCGAATTGCACGAAAGTCGGGAAAACCTGCAAACTCTCTTCGATACCCTGGAAGACTTTCTGTTTGTCACCGACCAAGAGGGCAAGATTTTAAAGGTCAATCCCGTCGTGGAACGGCGACTCGGCTACAGTCGCGAGGAATTGCTGTCGATGACGGTGTTGGAGGTTCACCCCCCAGAACGACAAGAGGAAGCGACTGAAATCGTGGCTGAGATGATGGCCGGACGCCGCCAGTTTTGTCCGATTCCGTTGCAGGCCAAAGACGGCAGCTTAATTCCGGTGGAAACGCGGGTCAAACTGGGTCGCTGGAGCGAACGCAACGTGCTGTTTGGTATTTCTCGGGATGTTACCGAACGCAAACAGGCTGAAGATGCCTTAATCGAAGAGCGACAGTTGTTCGTGGCTGGGCCGACGGTGGTGTTTAAATGGCGAGCTGAGGAAGGCTGGCCGGTGGAATACGTTTCTCAAAATCTGTTCGAGCAATTGGGCTATCGCCCGGAAGAGCTGATGTCGGGACGGTTGCGTTTTACTGAATTCGTCCATCCTAAAGACCTTGAGGGGGTGTTGGCAGAGGTGGAAACTCATACGGCGGCGGGAAACCCTTGCTTTGAGCAAGAGTATCGACTGCGCCACGCTCGGGGACATTATTTGTGGGTTTACGATTTTACGACGGTGGTTCGGCAAGCGGACGGTACTGTGACTCATTATTTGGGCTATCTCCAAGACATCAGCGATCGAAAAGCGGCGGAGGCGGCACTTCGCAACAGCGAAGCTCGCTGGCAGTTTGCCATTGAGGGAACGGGAGATGGGTTATGGGATTGGAACCTGCAAACTAACGAGGTGTTTTTCTCCCGCCAGTGGAAAGCTATGTTGGGATACGAGGAGGACGAGATTGAAAACGGCATCGAAGCCTGGGTGTCGCGGGTGCATCCGGAGGACTTGCTCCGTTGCCAAGCAATGTTAGAACGACATTTACGGGGAGAAACGGACTGTTATCAAGCCGAGCATCGGGTTCGCTGTAAAGATGGCAGTTATAAATGGATTCTCGATCGCGGGAAGGTCATCGAACGCACGGAAGAGGGACAACCGCTGCGAGCCATCGGTATTCATTCCGATATTAGCGATCGCAAAGCGGCGGAGGCGGCAATCCTCGAACAGGAGCAGTTTCTCCGCAGTATTTACGAGGGGGGGGAACAGTCGATTTTCGTGGTGGATGTATTGGAGACGGGGGCGTTTCAATTCGTCGATCTCAATCCGGCGCATCAAGCGTTAACGGGATTGTCGGCGGCGGACTTGTGCGGGAAAACGCCGCAACAGGTGTTACCGCTGGACATCGCCGAAGCGGTTTGTCAGCGATATCGTGATTGTGTGGAGGCGGGGGAAACGATTTCTTATGAGGAATGTTTGCCGTTTCATGGGCGCGAGACTTGGTGGATGACCAGTTTAACGCCGTTGCGAGATGGGGAGGGGAGGATTTATCGCCTCATTGGAACCAGTATTGAGATTAGCGATCGCAAAGCGGCCGAAGTGGCGTTACAGGACAGCAACGAGCAATTACAAGCGTTTTTGGATAATTCCCCGGCTCCGGTTTGCTTGTTCGACGAAACGGGTCGATATCGGCGCGTGAATCGATCTCTTTGTCAGTTAGTCGGTCGGTCTGAAACGGAAATTGTCGGCCGTCATTTTGAGGAAGTGTTGTTACCGGAAACGGCGGCGATGTTTAGGACGCGTATGCGGCGGTTGGCGGAGACGGAAACGCCGTTGGTGGTTGAAGATTGGATTCCCGGCGATGGAGGCCAGCTCGTGTTTCAGTCGGTGTTGTTTTTGGTGCGGAAACGTCAAGGCGCTCCCAGGTTGTTCGGGGCAATCGCCACGGATTTAACTGAGCGCGTCGAGGCGCAACGGGCGTTACAGTTGCGACACCGCCACGAGAAGGGATTGGAGTTGTGTTCTCAGGCGTTACTCGGCGGCGAAGAGGGGGCGATCGATCGGGCTTTGTCCTATTTGCGGAAAGCGGCGGGGGTCGATCGTCTGTATCTGTTTGAAAATTTTGAAGACCCGGATAAGGGACTCTGTATGCGACAAATTCACGAGGCGGTCGCACCGGGAGTTTCTTCGGAATTGGATAACCCCACATTTCAACATCTGAGTTATGGAGAGATTGGAATTGAGGAAGTGCCGACGCAACTGGAACGGGGAGAATCGATCGCTGCTGATGTTGCGGATTTGCCCGAACGCACTCGTCAACTCCTCAAGTCCCAAGATGTGGTTTCGATTGTACTGTTACCGATTTTTGTCGATCGACAGTGGTATGGATTTATCGGTTTCGATTCGCTCTCCCCCCGTCAATGGAAAGAGGAAGACCTGCGCCTGTTGCGACTGGCCGCCGAACGGATTGGCAGTTATCTCGATCGACAAAAAGCCCACAAGGAAATTCAGACAGCACACCAGCGGTTGTTGTCGATTTTTGACGGACTTGAATCGCCCGTTTACGTCAGCGATCCCGCCACTTATGAGGTGTTGTACGTCAACGAGGCCACGCGGCGTAATTTCGGGCAACCGGGCGCTCGAAAATGTTACCAACTCTTGCACGACCGAAGCGAACCCTGTCCGTTTTGTCCCAAAGAACAGTTGTTTGGCAATCGATTCGGACAACCCTATACTTGGGAACATCACAACGAAATCGACCGGCGTTGGTATCGCTGTACGAACAAGGCGTTAAACTGGCCCGACGGACGGTTGGTCAATCAGGGGATTGCCGTCGATATTAGCGACCGCAAGTATGCCGAGGAAAAACTACAAGAGGTCAATCAGAAGTTAGAAGATTATACGTACACCATCAGCCACGATTTGAAAGCGCCGATTCGACGAATTCGCTATTTCGTACAATTTCTCAATGAAGACTACAGCCAAACCCTCGATGAAGGCGGACGAGATTATATTTCTCGTATTTTGAAATCGACGGAAAAAATGACACAAACGATCGATGATTTGTTAGTTCTATCTCGAGTCGGTCGCCAGGATGTCGAGTTTAAAACAGTTGAGATTCGATCTATTCTCGAGAAAATCTACCAGGATTTACCACACAATTCGGAAAATGTCAAGCTAGAATTTGGGGAATTACCGAGCGTATTTTGTCAGCCGACTTGGATTTATGTGCTGTTTGAAAATTTAATTCAAAACGGTATTAAATACAATCAAAAATCCCCGAAGAAAATAAAAATTGGCGCTCGGGAATGGGTCGATCGCTTCGAGTTTTGGGTTGAAGATAACGGGTTGGGAATTCCGCCGAACTGTCGCGATCGCGTCTTCGATTTGTTTCAGCGAGTTCACCTGGATTTAGCTATCGATGGCAGCGGGGCGGGGTTGGCCATTGCCAAATCGATCGTCGTCGAACATGGCGGACGAATTTGGATCGATTGGAGCGAAGTCGGCGAAGGGACGAGAATTAAATTTACCCTGTCCAAATATCGGTTCGATCGGCGATCGTAACCCCCTCGCGGCGGTTTTGCTCAATGAACGGCGCGATCGTCCCGTAGGGTGCGTGACTTGAAAAATCGGGTGTCGAACCTCAAACCGAGTACTCGTCACGCACCGAC